>DATACN010000320.1:0-6238 GCA_036258995.1 Thermoleophilaceae bacterium
CAGCGCGGCGACCGAGTCGATGGCCACCACGTTGACGGCCCACGAGCGGATCAGCAGGTCGGCTATCTCCAGCGCCTGCTCGCCGTGGTCGGGCTGGGAGACGAGCAGCTCGTCGATGTCCACGCCAATTCGCTTGGCGTAGGCGGGGTCCATGGCGTGCTCGGCGTCGATGAACGCGCAGATTCCGCCCATCTTCTGGGCGTTGGCGAGCACGTGGTAGAGCAGCGTCGTCTTGCCCGACGACTCGGGGCCGAAGATCTCGACGATGCGACCCTGCGGCAGGCCCCCCACCCCGAGCGCCAGGTCGAGCGACAGCGCGCCGGTGGGAATCGCGGAGACGCGTACAGCGGCGGCCTCGTCGCCCATCTTCATGATCGACCCCTGCCCGAACTGACGCTCGATCTGCGTCAGCGCGCCCTTCAGGGCGTTCTCGCGGGCCTTGGCGGCGTTCTCTCGCGCCTTGGCCGCCTTCTCCTGTTCCTTGTCCATTCCGGTCTCCTAGCGCTTTTCTGGAATCCCGACGCTAGGAGTGGCATCGGACGTAAAGCTCGCCCCATCGGTTGTGGGTTGTGGGAGCCCCGGATGAGGTAATAGCGTGCGAGGTCGTCGGCGACCGGGTGCAGGGCCCGGAGGGAGGCACCGAGATTAGGTTCATTGCTGTCGCAGTCGCGCTTGCCGTATCGCTCGTCGCGGTCCCCTCGGCGGGCGCGGTGATCACCCCGCTCCACCAGCGCGGCGACGCGATCGACGCCTTCGAGCTGCGCGCCGCTCCGGTCAAGCGCACCGGCGGGCAGGCTGCCGCCGCGCGGCGCCTCGGGGCGCGCGCCACCTGGAACGACTTCGGCACCCCCCATTCCCTGGCCCCGGCCGGCGGGGGCTGGCTGGCGACAGGCCTCTCGGGCGATGCCGTCGAGGCCGCGCGCGAGTTCATCGACCGCAACCGCTCCCTGTTCCGAGTCTCCGCGGACGACCTCGAGCTCGTGAGCGACTCGCGCCTCGCAGGCAGCGACGCCCACGCGGTGTTGCTCGAGCAGCGCTTCGAGGGGCTGGCGCCCGTGGCCGGCGGGCTGGTCAGCGTCGGCGTGCGGGACGGCAAGGTCGCGTACGCGTCCTCGTCGCTCAGCCCCGACACCGGCCTGAGCGGCGACCAGGAGCTGCTCGCCCAGGAGGCCTGGCGGCGCGCCGCCGCGAGCGTCGGGCGCGACGGCGACAGCCGGCTTGGGCGCCTGGGCCACCACAACGGCTTCGGGACCTTCGACGCGAGCCGCCTCGGCGGCGCGCAGCAGTCCGTGCGACTCGCCGCGCTGCCGGTGCCGGGCGGCGAGGCCAGGCGCGTCTACGAGGTGAACGTCGTGGACGACGGGATCGCCACCGCGGCTTGGACGGTCTACGTGGACGCCGAGACCGGCGAGGCGCTGCGGCGCGTCAACCGGATGGACGAGGCCGCCGACCAGCCCAACTGGAGGTACTTCCCCAACATCCCGCCCATCGACGGAGCCGACACCGACCGGCGTCTGGTCGGCTGCTTCCCGGCCGGAGCCGCCGCGGCGGTGCCATGCCAGCTGGACGAGCGCACGACCGAACACGCCGCGCACAACCCGTGGGACGTGTTCGCGGGCGGCGGGCCTCCGTCGTTCACCACCAACGGCAACAACGCGGACACCGCCCTTTCGCCGCTCAACCCGCTGGCCCCGGACTCGGGGACGGTCCGCCCGACCAGCCCCACGCGCGACTACATCGCCCCGTGGACCGACGCATGGCGCAACTCGAAGTGCAACCCGTCGAACTTCGCCGGCGGGATCGTGCCGGCGACGGGGCCCGACACCTTCGCAGGCACCAACGCCAACGACGTCAACGCGGCGATCATCTCGCTCTTCGCAAACCACAACAACATGCACGACTGGTCGTACGTCCTCGGCTTCACGGAGGACAACTGGAATCTTCAGGTGGACAACTTCGACCACGACGGAGAGGGCGGAGACCCTGAGGTTGGCGACGCCCAAGCCGGCGCTCTGAGCGGCGGCGCGCCCACCTACCAGGGCCGCGACAACGCCAACCAACGGACACTGCCTGACGGCCTGCCGGGCATCACCAACATGTACCTCTGGCAGCCGATCGGCAGCGCCTTCTACCCGCCCTGCGTGGACGGCGACTTCGACATGTCGGTGATCGCCCACGAGTACACGCACGCGATTTCGAACCGCATGGTCGGCGGCCCGGACAACAACCTCACGAGCACCGCCGACGGCCAAGCTCGCGCGATGGGCGAGTCTTGGTCCGACCTGGCGGCCGTCGAGTTCCTCCAGGAGCACGGCTACTCCCCGGCCGATGACGAGAATCCGTTTGCCGTCGGGGCGTACGTCACGGGCTCGAAGCAGAAGGGCATCCGCAACTACGCGATGAACGCCAGCCCGCTCAACTACTCGCACGTGCAGGGCTACGACGGCGTCGGCAACGGCAGCCCGCACGACGACGGCGAGATCTGGAGCGCGGTGAACTTCGACATCCGCGAGGCCTTCATCGACAAGTACGGCCAGGGGACAGCGGCACTCCAGCTGGCGTGCGCCAAGGGGCAGACAGCGGTCGACCAATGCCCGGGCAACCGCCGCTGGATGCAGCTCGTGTTCGACTCCTTCCTGCTCATGCCGCCCGATGGCGAGGTGAGCATGGTCGAGGCGCGCGACGCGCTGATCGAGGCCGACCAGCTCCGCTTCGGCGGCGCCAACCTCAACGAGCTCTGGGAGGCCTTCGCGCGCCGCGGCTTCGGCGACGGCGCTTCCTCGTCCAACCCCGGGGACAGCGGCGACTTCGGTGACACCGACGATCCCGATCCGAAGCCGAGCTTCACTTCGCCGGTGCGCGACGACGAGTCCACCGTGGCCTTCAAGCCGACCGCGGCGGAGGAGCCGGGCTCCCCGGCCATCCGCGCCGAGCTGTTCGTCGGCGACTACGAGGCGAACGTCACGCCGGTCGCCGACACCGACCCGGACACGGCTCTCGGCGAGACCGTCGAGCTCCTCCCGGGGACCTACACGTTCACCGCCCGCGCCGACGGCCACGGGACCCACAAGTTCACGCAGGAGATCGCCGCAGGCTCGACCGTCGACCTGGACGTGGCGATGCCGACGAACCGTGCATCGAAGGCGAAGGGGGCGACCATCCTGGCCGGCAGCGACGGTGCGAACCAGGACTCCCTGATCGACGACACCGAGGAGACCGACTGGGCGGAGGTCGGCCACACCCCCGACGTCGCAGGCACCAAGATCACCGTCAAGCTGGCGGGCGGGCGACAGATCGTGGAGCGGGCACACGTCAGCGCCATGCTCCGCGGACCGGACGAGGAGGAGGACGAGGACGACTCCGGCACGCAGAACCGCTTCACCGCGCTGCGCCAGTTCGAGCTGCGCTCTTGCGACGGCACCGACGCGCAGTGCGACGAAGACTCCGAGTTCTCGAACGTGGTCTTCACGAGTCCGCCCGATGCTTTCCCGGGCGGTGTCCCGCGGCCCTTGGCGCCCGACATGCTCATGCGCCGGTTCCCGGTAGCGACCGGCACCCCGGCCACGCACCTCCGCCTGGTGGTCCTCAGCAACCAGTGCACCGGTGTGCCGCTGTTCCAGGACGACACGCTCGACAACGACCCCGCGTCACACTCGAGCTGCCGCGAGGACAACCCGCCGCTGCTTGCCCGCACGGACCGGGCCGTTCGCGCCGCCGAGCTGCAGGTGTTCTCGCGCCCGGTGGCGGTCAGCGTCCAGCCAGGTCCCGAGTACCGGCTGCCCGTCTGCGCCACCACGGCGGGCTTCCGCTCGGTGGGCGCGGCACCACGGGGCCGGGGGGTGCGGATCTCGTTCAGGCGGCGGGTCAACAGTCCTGTCACCGTCGACGTCGTGCGCCAGTCGCGCGGCCGGCGGGTCGGTCGCCGGCTCGTTCGCCGGTTCCGCAACAGGACGCGGGCGTTCACCTGGAACGGGCGCGTCCGCGGGCGGAGGGTGCGGGCCGGCCATTACACGATCGGGTTCCGCATGCCTCGCGGCGTGGGCCGGCTCGACCAGCGCCGGGTCAACCTCCAGCGTTCGCGAGGGCGCTTCCGCAGGCGTCCCGCCTCGCGTGCGGTCACTGGCTGCGGCCTGGTGCGGGCCTACGGCCTCGGCCGCCCGGTGTTCGGCGGTACGCGCGGCGTCCCGCTCGGAATCACCTTCCGCCTCTCGCGCCGCGCCAGGGTCTCCGTGGTGGTGCGCCACGGCCGCCGGGTGGTGCGCCGCTTTCGCACGCGCGCCTACGGCGGCGGCCGCAGGCACCGGCTGCGCCTGTCGGCGCGTGGCCGTGCCCGAGGCGACTACCGGATCACGATGCGCGCCCGTCGCGGCTCGCGCAGGTTCGCCAGGACGCTCGTGTCCCGCAAGCTCTGACCGCTCAGCGAAGTGAGCGCCAGAGGTCGTCCAAGAAGGCGGTCTTCGCGCGCCAGTACTCCTGCGGGTCCCCGCCCTCGAAGGAGCGCTTCAGCTCGTTGTAGCGCTCGAGCAGCTCTGGGCGCTCGCGCAGGGCGTCCCGCGTGCCGCGCAGTATTCGGTCGTCGTCGGACTCGGCGACCACCAGCTGGACGCCCACAGGGAGGCCGTCGGACAACTCTTCCTTGAAGCCGGCGAAGGTGGGGCTCCAGTTCTCGAGCTGGTGCACGGCGTAGCGGCCGCCGAGCGCCTCTCGCGCGGCCGGGAAGGTGCCGGCCGGCACGCGCACCAGCAAGTCGAGGTCGCCCTTCGAAAGAGACCCGGGGACGGCCGTGGCGCCCATCTCCTCCACCTCCGCCTCTGGCACCAGGCCGAAAATCCTGTCGCGGTGGACCGCGAGCGCCGTCTCGGCGGCCGGCCGCAAGTCCGCCACGGGCCGGAAGTGGACCTGCCGCGGCTCGAGGTCGCCGGCCACCAGCGAGAACGCCACCCGGTCCTCCCACGCGCCCTTGCGGAACTGGTACTTGCGCAGCAGGCCCTCCCGCCGGAAGCCGGCCCGCAGGGCCACTTGCTGAGAGGCCTCGTTGAACGGGTGCGCTACGACCTGGACGCGCTCCGCGCCCAGCTCGCGAACCGCCCACTCCGAAAGCAGTCGAAGCGCACGCGTGGCGGTGCCCCGCCGCCGCGCCCGTCGGGCGACCCAGTAGCCGATTTCCGCGCCCCTCTCCCCCGCGCCGGGCCGGACGCCGATTGCGCCGAGCAGCTCGCCTCCTTCGGCGTCGGTGACCGCGAGGCTAAGCTCGTCCCCGGCCAGCCGTGAGCGTTCCGACTCCGCAAGGAACATCTGCGCGTCCTCGCGCCCATACGGCGACGGCACGTGCGTCCAGCGCGGGATCTCGGGGTCCTGGCAACACGCGGCGATGTCGTCCGCGTCCGCGGCGGCCCAGGCCCGCAGCGTCACCACGCCGTCCGTCAGCGGTGGATCCGGGAACGGAAGCTCAGGCATCTCCCCACCGTAGGCCTATCGCAGCCGCGATCGCGCGAGTGGCTCGTAGACCGCCCCCTGCGGACGCAGGGTGGAGCGGTAGAGCGTCAGCTCGGCTGCGCGCATCGGGAGGGCGGGCGGCGGGAGGTCGGGAAGCGGCCCAGCCCTGGCTCCTCTTTTCACGCGCGCGAGGGTGACGTGCGGCCAGAACGGGCGTTTCTCGGGCTTGTAGAAGCGGCCCGCCGCCAGCGCCCGGGAGACCGCGTTCTGGAGCTCGGTGCAGCGGCTCTCCTCGTCCGCGAGGTCGAGCGCGAACAGACGCGGGCCCCGCGGCGGCAGTGGGCGCACGCCGGCGGGCACCAGCACGGGCGCCGCCGGCCGTCCGGTCGCCTCGAACGCCGTCGAGGCGATCTCCTCCGCGGCGGACTCGTCCTGCCAGCCCAGGAAGGCCAGCGTCACGTGCAGTGACTCCGCGGCCACCGGCCGCAGGTCGCTGCGCCCCGCGATCAGCTCGTCGCGCCAGACCGCCAGCTCGCTCCGCTCCGGCTCCGGCAGGTCGAGCGCCACGAACATGCGCGCCCGCGGGCCGCCGGGGGCGGCCCTGCCCTTCTCAGAACGAGACTTCCTCGCCACGGAGCAGTCGCCGCAGCAGGTGCATGCCGACGGTCGTCGAGCGGTCGCGGATCTCGGCCCGGTCGCCGGGCAGGCGCACGTCGCGGGCGAGCGTCGATCCGTCGGCCAGCTTGGCGCACCAGCAGACATACCCGACCGGCTTTTCCTCGCTGCCGCCACCCGGGCCCAC
>DATACN010000321.1:0-2923 GCA_036258995.1 Thermoleophilaceae bacterium
CCCCGCCGACAGCTGCTAGCTGAGCGGTGTCAGCGTGCTCCACGGGGCGGCACCTTAGTGGCAGCCTCCAACGCCCTGTTGTGGGCCTCCGCCGCATCGCGGATGCCCTCTCCGCGCCCGGGCAAGAGCTCCTGGCGGGCGTGGACCCAGTAGCGCCGCGGGTCACGGCCCGGTAGCACGAGCGCGCCGGCGGCGCGAACGAGGTATGCCCAGGTCCAACAGGCCTTCCACAGCAGCCGAGTGGCCGCCGAAGCGTGCTTGCGGAAGTAGAGGTCGCGGCCGCGGTGGAACTCCACGATCCGCCGCTCCATGCCGGCGCGGTCGGTGGTGAACTGGTCGTGGTGGACCGCTCGTGCGGCGGGCACGTAGAGGATGCGCCAGCCCGCGTCGCGCAGGCGCTTGCAGAAGTCGGTCTCGTCGGAGTAGACGAAGAAGTCGCTGTCGAAGAACCCCACCTGCTCCGCCGCCTCCACGCGCACGAGCATGGCGCTCGACTGTGTCCAGCCCACCTCCCGCACTCGCTCGCCGCGGCTCTGCACGGCGTAGGGTCCGTGCAGGAACACGGCCGCCGCCAGTGCCCAGAGGGCGTTCGGCAGCCGCCAGGCGCAGGCCGTGGGCTCGCCGTCGCTCGTGAGCAGCTGCGCCCCGGCCGTGGCCGCCCTCCGGTCGGACTCGAGGGCGTCGACCAGGGCCTGCACGGCCCCCTCCCGCAGCTCCGAGTCCTCGTTCAGGAGCAGCGCGTAGCGCCCGCGCGCCTCGGCGAGCAGCTTCGAGTCCGCGGTCGCCTTGCCGATTCGGCGTCCCGTCTCGATCAGGCGCACGTCCGGCCAGCGCTCGCGCACCGCCGCGGCCGAGCCGTCGTCCGAGGCGTTGTCGAGCACCAGCAGCTCGTGCTCGAGCCGCGGCGGATGGGTCCGCCCGATCGCCTCGAGGCAGGCGAGCAGGAAGTCGCGGCCGTTCGTGTTGACCACGCAGTAGGAGAGGTCCATCAGCGTCGCGCGGCGACCCGCTCGAGCAGGGCGAGCAGGCGGGCCGCGAGCCGGTCGCGGTCGAACTCGCGCTCGGCGAGGGCGCGCGCGTTTCGCCCGTAGCGGTCCGCCAGCTCGGGGCGGTCGCGCAGCAGCAGCACCTTCTCGGCCAGGTCCGCCGCGTCCCCGGGCCGCGCGAAGAGACCGGCCTCGTTTGCCTCAACCAGCTCGCGCATCCAGCCGGGCGTGTTGACGATCGCCGGCCGACCCGCGGCGAAGGTGTCGAACAGCTTGTTCGGCGAGTTGGTGGCCAGCACGGGAACGTCCTTGAAGACGGTCAGGCAGGCGTCGGATGCCGCTGCCAGGCGCGCCACCTGCGACTTGTCGGGAACCGGGTCGGCGAACACGACGTTGCGGGCCCCCCGCGCGCGGGCCAGCTCCTCGAGCTCGGCGCGCCGCTTGCCCTCGCCCATGAGCACGAAGCGCACGCCGTCTTCGCCCCGCTGCTCGAGCAGCGCGCCGGCTTCGACCACCTGGGTCAGGTCGTTGGCCTCGCCCATGGCGCCGAAGTAGCTGCACACGAACCTGTCGCCGAGACCCAGCCGCTCGCGCACCTCCCGCCCGTCGAGATCGGGGGAGAAGAGCTCCAGGTCGGAGGCGTTCGGCACCAGCTCGACTTTGGCCGCGGGCACCCCGGCGGCGACGATCCCGTCGCGGATGCCGGGCGACAGCGCCACCACCGAGGCGGCACGGGCGTAGACGAAGCGCTCGAGAGTCCGGGCCAGCCATTGGAGCGTGCGTCCGCGCAACGCGCCCATCTGGATCGGCGCCTCCGGCCACAGGTCCCGCACCTCGAAGACGAAGGGGGTGCGGTGCCGCACACTGGCCGCCAGGGCCGGCAGCGCCATCGTCAGCGGCGGCGACGTGGCCAGGATCACGTCGGGCCGCGGGCCGCGGAGCGCCGCGAGCGTGGACCCGACGGCGAAGCGCGCGAACGCCAGCATGCGGCGGGGGTAGGAGAGCGCGGTCGCCGCCATGTAGTCCGAGTACGCGCCGCGCACGCCCACCACCTCGATCCCCTCCTGGTCCCTGAGCCCGCCGCCCGCGGTTACCATGCGCACCCCGTGACCGCGCGCCGCGAAACGGCGCGCGAACTCGTAGGAGCGCGTGCCGCCCACGCCCTCGCGCGTGATGAAGAACTGGTGCAAGTACAGGATGCGCATCTGACGCCGGGCCAGGGTATCGGCGGGTGAACCGGGCGCTGGACGTCGTGCTGGCGGCCATGCTGCTGGTGCTGAGCTCGCCGCTGATGCTCGCCGCGGTGCTTGCCATCAAGCTGGAGAGCCGGGGCCCGGCCTTCTACCGCCAGCGGCGTGTGGGGCGCGACGGCCGGCCGTTCGAGCTCTGGAAGCTGCGCACGATGGTGCCGGGCGCCGAGGCGATGGGCGCGGGCATCTACGTGCTCGAGGGCGACACCCGGATCACGCGGGTGGGCCGGCTGCTGCGCCGCTTCTCGCTCGACGAGCTGCCGAACCTCGTCAACGTGCTCAAGGGAGACATGGCGCTGGTCGGGCCGAGGCCCACGATCCAGGAGCAGGTCGACCGCTACACCGAGCGCCAGCGCCGCCGGCTCGAGGTCAAGCCCGGCATTACGGGCTGGGCCCAGGTCAACGGCCGCACCTCGCTGCCCTGGCCGGAGCGGATCGAGCTCGACGTCTGGTACGTGGACAACCGCTCCCTGCGGCTCGACCTGAAGATCCTCCTGCGCACCTTGCGCCTGCTCGTGACCGGCCGGGGCCTCTACAGCGAGGACCCGCAGGGCGGCTGGCGCGCGCCTGCCAGCTAGGCTCTGCGCGCTCGTGACGGCCGTCCTCTTCACCTGCGCCGGCCAGCGCGTCGACATCGTGACGGCGTTCGGCCGCGCGGGCGCGACGACGGTCGCCGCCGACGTGAAC
>DATACN010000322.1:0-4395 GCA_036258995.1 Thermoleophilaceae bacterium
GTTCTTCGTCGAAGATCCCGATGCGGAGCACGAGCGGCTCCTGGCGGAGGGGGTCGAAGTGCTGGCGCCGCCCACCGACAGGCCCTGGGGCGAGCGGACCCTCCACGTGGCCGATCCCGACGGCAACGTCGTGGAGCTCACCCGTCCGAAGTGAGGCGCTCGGCCAGCTGCCGGGGCAGGTCGTCGCGGTTGGCGGCGGTCAGGCGAACGACCTCGACGCCGGCCCGCGCGCGCAGAGCCACGGTGAAGGGATGCCGGGCCACCTGGACGGTCGCCGCCAGCGGCAGCTCGCTCTCGAAGAGGTCCTCGACCGCGGCGCGGAACCTCTCGGAGGCGAGCTCCATCTTGCCTAGCTCGTCGATCAGCACGACCGCGCCCGGCGGCGCTTCGAGCGAAGGCAGCGCCACGCGCTCGAAGGCCTCCAGGTCCACGCCGTAGCGGCTAACCCGCGGCGGCCCGGGCAGGTCCACGTGGGCCAGGGTGGCGGCCTCGCCGCCGATCGACTCCACGGAGAAGCCGACCCGCTTCCCGCTCTGCCGAATCTCCTCGGTGGTGAAGCCCGCGACGGCGGCGCCCGAGTCGCGCAGCAGACCGGCGAGGCGGCGGAAGGCAGTGGTCTTCCCGGCGCCGGGGCGGGCCTCGATCAGCAGTCGCGGCGGCACTTCGGACCGGATGATCACGGGTTACGCTCGATCGCCATGGGTCCCAAGGAGCTCTCGCGGCTCGTCCACAAGACCGGCGTGAGGGACCGGCGCGTGCTCGAGGCGATCGCCGAGGTGCCCCGGGCCGAATTCGTGGCGGCCGACACGGTGGACCGCGCCTACCGCGACGAGCCGCTTGCGATCCCGCACGGCCAGGTCACGACCCAGCCTTCGCTGATCGCGCGAATGCTGGAGGCGCTCGAGCTCGAGGGCGACGAGCAGGTGCTCGAGGTGGGGACGGGCTACGGCTTCCAGACCGCGCTGCTGGCGCGCCTCGCGGCGAAGGTGGTGAGCGTCGAGCGCTTCGAGGACGTGGCCCGCACGGCGCGCCAGAACCTCGACCGGCACGGGGCCGGGAACGTCGAGGTCCTGGTGGGGGACGGCAGCGCCGGCGCGCCCGAGTGGGGACCCTTCGACGCGATCGTGGTCTCGGCCGCCTTCACGGAGGTGCCGCAGCCGCTTGCCGACCAGCTCACGGTGGGCGGGCGCCTGGTCCAGCCGGTCGGTCCGGGCGGCCAGGACCTGGTGGGGCTGTTCGAGCGCGGAGCGCGAGGGCTCGAGCGCAAGGCCGACGTGACCTGGGCGCACTTCGTGAAGCTCTACGGCGCCCACGGGTTCTCGACGTGACCATCGGCCTGCTCGGCGACGTCATGCTCGGCCGGCAGGTGGCGAGGGCGCTCGACGAGGGGCCGGCGGCGCGGGTCTGGTCGGACGAGCTCGCAGAGCTGTGCCGCTCCTGCGACGCGCTCGTCTGCAACCTCGAGTGCTGCATCTCCGAGCGCGGGAGCGAGACCGAGCGCATCCCCGGCAAGCCGTTCTTCTTCCGCGCCCCGCCCGCGGCCGCCGTCGAGGCTCTGGCGACCGTGGGCACCGTGGCCGTCTCGCTCGCGAACAACCACGCGCTCGACTACGAGGAGCAGGCGCTCCTCGACACGCTCGACCACCTCTCGGCGGCCGGGATCGCGACCGCCGGCGCGGGCCGCGACCTCGATAGCGCCCGGCGGGGAGCCCTGGTCGAGGCGGGCGGGAGGCGGGTGGGGCTGCTCGCGGCGACCGACCATCCGGCCGAGTACGCGGCGGGCGAAGAGAAGGCCGGCGTCGCGTACGCCGATCTCCGCTCGGAGCTGCCCGACTGGATCGGCGACGAGCTGGCGCGCCTGCGAGGCGAGGCCGACCTGGTGCTCGCCTTTCCCCACTGGGGCCCCAACATGAGCACCGAGCCGGCGCGCTGGCAGCGCAAGCGCGCGGAGGAGCTGATCGCGGCCGGCGCCGATCTCGTGGCCGGGCACTCCGCTCACGTCTTCCATGGGATCGGCCGGATCGACGGCAGGCCCGTGCTGTTCGACCTCGGCGATGCGCTCGACGACTACCGGGTCGACCGCAAGCGCCGCAACGACCTGGGGATCCTGGCCCTGTGGAGGCCCGGGGGCGATCCCGAGATCGAGCTGGTCGGCTTGCGGCTCGAGTACTGCGAGACGGAGCTCGCCCGCGGCAAGGACGCCGACTGGATCGCCGCGCGGCTCGAGAAGGCCTGCGCTGAACTGGGCACGCGCTTGGAGCGCACCGGCGAGCAGCGCTTCGCGCTCACGGCTGGTAACGGCTCCGGCGCCCTCTGATCAAGCCCCGGCAGGTACGCGGCGCGGGCCCGCGCTGGCGAGCACGATCCCGCTGACCACCACCGCGACGCCGGCGAGCTGAAGCGCCGACGGCGCCTCAGACAGCAGCACCACGCCCAGCAGCACCGACCCGACCGGCTGGAGCGTGAGGGTGATCGCGGTCAGCAGCGCGGGCAGGCGCGGTAGCGAGACGGAGATCAGCAGCCACCCGAGCACCTGGGAGGTCAGCGCCAGGGTGATCAACCACGCCTGCGACTCGGCTCCGGGCACGGGGTCGAAGTCGCCGATGGCCACCCCGGCGATCACGCAGAAGAGGGCCGAGCTCAAGGTGGCGTCGAACAGCGGGCCCGCCGGCCGGCGGAAGTCCGCCCCGGCTCGCCGCAGCAACAGCAGGAAGACCGCGTAGGTCAGGGCCGTGATCAGCGCGTAGGCGGTGCCGAGCACCGGGTCGTCGCCGTAGGCACCGCTTCCGACCACGCCCGAGATGAGGACCACGCCGAGGAGCACGACGGGCACTGACAGGGCGGTGCGCAGTTCAGGCCGCTCGTCGAGGAACACCCAGGCGAGCACTCCCACGAGCACGACCTGGACATTGGCGATGACGGTCGCCAGGCCGGCGCCGACCTCGCCGATCGAGTAGTGCCACGAGATCAGGTCGACCGCGAAGAAGAAACCGGCCACCAGGGCGATCCGGCGCTCGCGCTTCGGCCGGGCTCCGTAGCGGCGCCGCTCGAGCCAGGCCAGCAGCCCCAGCAGCGGGAGCGCGTACGCGCAACGGAAGACCGCGGCCGTGACCGGAGACACCTCTGCAAGCCGCACCAGGATGGCCGAGAACGCGATGACCATGGCGCCCGCCGCCGCGAACAGGAGCGGCGAGCGGTCCTGGAGGCCGGGCGAGCGGTCCTGGGGGCCGGGCAAGCGGTCCTGGGGGCCGGGCAGGGACACGGCGGGCGAGGCTACCGCCAGGGCGTTACCGTGCCGGGCGCATGGACCGGGACACCCTGCTCTGGGCGCTGGTGCTGTTCTTCGGAGCGTCGCTGCTCTTCGCCACGATCCGGGACGCCACTGAGGGGGAGTCGGTCGCGCTTCAGCTCGGGTTCCAGGTGCTCGCGCTCGCGGTCCTGATCGCCGCGGTCGTCGCGTTCGTGCGGCGGCGCAACCGTTGAATTACCCGCGCGTGCGGGTGCCGGGGCCGGCCTAGCGCTCGAAGGTCGTCCGCAGGCTCAGGCAGGTGAGGAAGGTGCGCGCGTTCTCCGCGCCCCCTCCCGGGTTGACGAAGGTCCAGCGTCCGGGTCGCCGCCGGAACGGGAACTCGCGCGTGGCGACGATGTCGTCGGCGGTCGGCAGCGAGTGGCCCGCGCCCGCGCTGAAGTAGCCCGCCGGACAGCCGTGGGTGAACTGGCGCCTGCGGCCGCCGGCGACCCGGTCATTCCAGGCCCCCACGTGCACCACCAGCGGGTGCCGCGCGCTTCCGCCCGGCCCGCTCGCCCTCGCTGCTCGGGCCAGGCAGCGGATGTGGATCGTGGGCCGCGTGTCGCTGCTGCCCTCGTTCTCGAGCACGAAGGCCCAGGCCCCGGTGCCGGGGCGGGCGGCCGTGACGATCGCAGTGCCGGAACCGGCCTGCTCGAAGCCGTAGCCCGTGGGCGAGAAGCCGCCCGGGCAGCGCAGGGTGGCCCGTATCGAGCCGGTGGCGGGCACCGTGCCCTCGAAGGTGCGTCCCGCAACGCGGATCGACGTGGTGCGCATGCTCCTCGTCGGCGGCACGCGCACGCAACGAACGACCGCCCGCGCATTGCCGGGGCCGCCTGCGAAGCGAAAGCTCCACTCGGTCACGCTGATCGGCGCCGACGAGCGGGCCGTGACCTCCGGCGAGACCGCCACGACGGCGCCGGCCATGGCCACGGCTCCTCTCGGGCAGCGCAGCGTGAGGGTGGCACCGTCCGCCCCGACGCTGATCGTGCGCGCGACCGATGAGGCGTCGGGGCGCGCGTGGGCGAGCCCTGGCAGCGCGAGTGCTAGCACGACCGCCGCAAGCGCTGCGCCCGTCAGAGACCAAACCCGTCCATTCGGGGCGGCAC
>DATACN010000323.1:0-8360 GCA_036258995.1 Thermoleophilaceae bacterium
GTGTACGGGTAGACGTAGCCGTCCCAGCCGACCACGTCGAGGGGGTGGTAGTCCAGCGTGTAGCGCTGGTAGCCGTCGCGCACTCGCACCACCAGCTCGAACTCGCCGCGGTCGCGGTGGGGCATCAGCTCGCCGGGAGCGTGGAAGTCCCGGTGGGAGTACGGAGCGTGCTCCAGCAGCTGCCCGTAGCGGTTGCGGTAGCGGTTGGGCGTCTCGATCTCGCCCGGGGTGTGGAACGTCAGATGGAGCTGCTCCCCCTCCGGCTGGAAGCGATAGACCGTGCCGCGCGGGATCACGATGTAGTCGTGCTCGCGGTAGGGCAGCGTGCCGAAGCTCGTCTCGAGCTCGCCGCGGCCCTCGTGGACGAAGATCACCTCGTCGCCCTCGCCGTTCTTGAAGAACTCCTCCTGCCTCTCGGAGGGCCGGCAGATCCCGATCTCAACGTCCGCGTTCCACATCAGCAGCCGGCGGCCGAAGATCGGGTCGCCCCAGGCCTCGATGCCCTTGGTGTCGATCAGGTGCCAGGCGTGGGCGTCGGGCACCCACTCCTCGCGCTCGATCGGCTCGAACTCGCCGAGCTCCTTGATCCGGCAGGGCGTCTGGAGGTGGTAGAGGATCGACTCGTTGCCCGAGAAGCCCTCGTAGCCCATGACCTCCTCGGTCAGCAGCGTCCCGTTGTCGCGAAACGCGGTGTGGCGCTTGCGCGGCACGTCGCCGCGGCACTCGTATCTCACAGGTTCCCCCTCCTCTCCTGCTCGCGCTCGATGGCCTCGAACAGGGCCTTGAAGTTCCCTTCGCCGAAGCCGCGCGACCCGTGCCGCTCGATGATCTCGAAGAACACCGTGGGCCGGTCGCCGATCGGCTTGGTGAAGATCTGGAGCAGGTACCCCTCGTCGTCGCGGTCCACGAGGATCCCGAGCCGCTCCAGGTCGGCCAGGCTCTCGTCGATCTCGCCGATCCGGTCGGGCACCTCGGCGTAGTAGGAGCCCGGGATGGCGAGGAACTCGACCCCGCGTCGGCGCAGCTCGTCGACCGTGCGCACGATGTCGGTGCTCGCCATCGCCACGTGCTGCACGCCGGCGCCGCGGTAGAAGTCGATGTACTCCTCGATCTGCGACTTGCGCTTGCCCTCGGCCGGCTCGTTGATCGGGAACTTGATCCGGCCGGAGCCGTCGGTCACGACCTTCGACATCAGCGCGGAGTACTCGGTCGAGATCTCCTCGTCGGAGAAGTGGATCAGCTCGGTCATCCCGAAGACGCGCTCGTAGTAGTGGACCCACTCCTCCATGTGGCCGAGCTCGACGTTGCCGACCACGTGGTCGATGCCGACCAGCAGCAGCTCGTCGGGGTCGTGTGACGGCGCCTCGGCGCGGCGCTCGAAGCCCGGCAGGAACGAGCCCCCGTACCCGTTGCGCTCGACGAACAGGTGCAGGGTGTCGCCATAGGTCGCGACCGACGACAGCCGCACCTGGCCGTGCTCGTCCTCCACCGCGTGCGGCGTGTGAACGCCCCGCGCGCCGTGCTCGACCGCGTGGTGGTAGGCCGCCTCCGCGTCGGGCACGCTCAGCGCGATCTTGTGGACGCCGTCGCCGTGTTGCGCGTGGTGGCGGGCGATGTCGTCGTCACCGCGAAGCGAGCCGGTCAGGACGATCCGGATCCGGCCCTGCTCGAGCACGTGTGAGACCCGGTCGCGGCGTCCGGTCTCGAGGCCCGCGTACGCGGTCTCGGTGAATCCGAAGGCGTGGCGATAGTAGTAGGCGGCCTGCGCGGCGTTGCCGACGTACAGCTCCAGGTGGTCGATGCCGTTGATCGGCATGCGATCCGTTGCGACAGGAGGGCTCGCTGCCAGCTGTTCCGTCGCCATTCTGTAATGATTTCGTGTTCTCTACGGCCTTTCAACGCCGTTTCATTGCAAATAATGCGCGGCCAGCCCAAGATCGACGAGACCGACCGGCAGATCGTTGCACTGCTGCGCGAAAACGCGCGCCGCTCGTTCAAGGACATCGGCAACCGGGTCAACCTCACGGCGCCCGCGGTCAAGCGGCGGGTGGACCGGCTGGAGCGGGACGGGGTGATCCTCGGCTACACCGCGGTTGTCGACAACCACGCCTTCGGCTGGCACGCGGAAGCGTTCGTCGACCTCTTCTGCGAGGGGCGCATGCCCGGCGACGCGATCAAGCGCGCCGTGGAGGGAGAGCCGGGGGTGGTCTCGGCGCACACCGTCGCGGGCGAGGCCAGCGCGCTGCTGCACGTGATGGCCGAGGACACCAAGGACCTGGAGTCGGCCCTGGAGCGCATCCGCTCGACCGATGGCATCACCCGCACGGTCACCGAGGTCGTGCTCTCGACGCTCTTCCAGCGATGAGACGGCCCTATCCCGACAGCCAGCCGCCCTCGATCCGCGACTTCTTCGCCTTCGAGGAGCACGTGCGCAACGCGCGCCGCAGCGCCGGCCGCGGCGACGTTCCGCAGGCCTGGTACGAGCTGCCGGCCTTCTACTTCTCGAACCCCGCCGCGGTGTACGGCGACGGCGACGAGGTCCCAAAGCCGCCCGACACGATCGCCCTCGACTACGAGCTGGAGCTGGCCTGCGTGATCGGGGAGGACGGACATCCCGAGGGGTTCACGATCATGAACGACTGGTCCGCGCGCGACCTGCAGGCCAAGGAGATGCGGGTCGGCCTCGGCCCGGCCAAGGGCAAGGACTTCGCAACCTCGCTCGGCCCGGAGCTCGTGTCGCCCGACGAGCTGCCGGCCGACCTCGACCTGCGTGCGGTCGCGCGCGTGAACGGGGAGGTCCGCACCGACACGCGGACCGGCGCGATGCACTGGAGCTGGGACCAGCTCCTGCAGGCGGCGGCGCGGAATACGCCCGGGCTGCAGAGCGGGGACGTGATCGGCTCAGGAACGGTCGGCGGAGGCTGCATCCTCGAGCACGGCGACGGCCGCTGGCTCGAGCCCGGCGACGAAGTCGAGCTCGAGATCGAGGGGATCGGGGTGCTGCGCAACCGGGTGACGTGACCGCCCCCGGGCGTACGATCGCGTCGTGAGCCCCAAGGCGAAACACGAACTAGCGCGTGAGCTGCTTGATCAAGGTTTGAGTGCGGTAGACGAGGGGTCCGAGCTCGGCGCGCTCACCTTCCTGCACCTCGCACTCGAGGCCGCAGTGGTGTCCGTGGCCGAGGGCCATGGGATCGATACGAAGAAGCGGCACGACAAGAAAGCCAAAGCGGCCCACGATTTGTACGAGCAAGGCGTGATGCCGGAGGACTTCAGCGGTCTGATGCGTCTCCTCAACCAGGCGCGAAAGGATCGAACATATGAAGGCGAGGAGCCGGATCTCGAAGGTCACTCTCTCGAAGACATAGGCAGGTCGGCGACGCTCGCCGTCGAGACGGCGGAGGGGGAAGCGCGATGAATGCACCCACGCATTCGTCGCCGCTCGGCGATCCGATCGCTGTGCCGAGAACAGATCCCGCCTCGTGGAAGGCCCGCATCAGTGAGGATCGACAGCGGGCGGTCCGGCTTCAAACGCCGGCGCAAAGACGCATCACAAAGATCCTCGTCCGACGAACCAGGGCCTGCGGCGGAATCGCGCTTGCGTTGACCGGTTCAACTGCCCGGGGCAAAAGGACGTCCTGGAGCGATCTCGACTACTACGTCGTCGGGCCGAGACCGCACTTTGTCGACTTGCCTGAAGATCTGGATGTGTATGCGACGCAAGGCCCAATGGACAAACTTTGGGAAGGCGACGACTTCATCCAATGGACCCTGCTCTTCGGCTGCATCTTGTTCGACTCTGGCGTCCTTCGTGAAGTCTTCGAAGAACTGATCGATAGCGAGGTCTGGCCAGACCCGCAACGCAAGCTGTCGCAGGCAATTGAGGCGAGCGAGCTAGCCGCTTCGGTGCTCTCCTTGGGCGATGCTGACCTGGCTCGTGAACAGGTATCGATTGCCCTGTCTCATGTTGCTCGTTGGCTCCTCCTAAAGGAGCATGTCTTCCCGCTATCCCGCAGTGAGCTGCCGGCCCAACTAAGACAGTTCGGACACCAAGGCCTCGCTGAGGCCCTAGAGCGCTCGCTTAGCCCCTCTCCGACCGCCAATGATTTGCGCTCATGTCTAACGCTCGCCTCTTGTCTGACGGCAGAAACGTGAGCAGGATTGGATTTCATGGCAGTTCATCTGACATGCTGATCAGATGGAGGCTGGCCCCAGCGGCGCCCCCGGCGCGCAGAACCCTCCGCCCGGCTGGTACCCGGATCCCTCTGTTCCCGGTGCCCAGCGCTGGTGGGACGGCACCCGCTGGACCGAGCACTCCTCCGCTCCGCAGCCCGCGGCGGTGGCGCGGCCCACCGTCCAGCAGTCGCGCCAGTGGGCGCTGTTCGCGCACCTGTCGGCGTTCGCCGGGCTCTTGATCGGCCTGAACTTCCTCGGCCCGCTGATCATCTACCTCGTCAAGAAGAACGAGGACCCGTTCGTCGCCGACCACGCGCGCGAGGCGCTCAACTTCAACCTGTCCGTGTTCATCTACCTGCTGGGCGGCGGCATCGTCGCCGTGGTGCTGACGCTGGTCCTGATCGGGATCCTGCTGTTCCCGTTCCTGTTCGCGATCGCGATCGCCTGGATCGTGCTGACGATCGTCGCCGCCGTGAAGGCGAACGGCGGCGAGACCTACCGCTACCCGCTGACGATCCGCTTCGTCAGCTAGCCCGGCTTCGGATACTCGAACACCTCGACGTCGAACTGACCGAGGATCCGCGTGGTCTCCTTCGCTGAAGCACCGAGGCGGCGGGCGACCCGTGCCGAGCGCTCGTTGCCCGGAGCCACCAGGCTCACCAGGCGCTCGGGTCGCAGCTCGCGCCAGGCGTAATCGACCGCCGCAGCCGCGGCTTCGCTCGCATAGCCCTTGCCCCAGTGCTCGCGGCCCAGCAGCCAGCCCACCTCGAGGGCCGGCCAGCCCTCCGGGAAGTACGGGCCGCAGCGGCCCACGAGGTGGCCGGTCTCGCGCAGCTCGAGTGCCCAGTGGGTGTAGCCGCGGAAGGCGAGGTGCCCGGCGAAGAACGCCATCTCGCGCCAGGCCTCCTCGCGGCTGAACGGGCCGCGGCCCATGTAGCGCATGACCTCCTCGTCGGCGGTGAAGGCGGCGTAGGCGTCGAGGTCGCGCTCCTCGAAGTCGCGCAGGAGCAGGCGCTCCGTCTCGAGCCGGGGCATCACGGCTTGGGCTTGCGTTCCTCCGCGAGCGGCCTGCCGGAGTCGTCCACGAGGCCGGCCGGCGGCCAGGGCCCCAGCCAGTTGTCGCGGGCCCCGTCGATGGTCAGCACCGCGCCCGAGAGGTAGTCGCCTGCCGGCGAGGCCAGGTAGGCCACCAACCAGGCGAACTCCTCCGGCTCGCCCAGGCGCTGCAGGGGCACGGTCCCGGCCACACCCTCGGCCACCTGCTTCGGGTACTTCGTCCGCAGCACGTCGGTGGCGAAGTGGCCGGCGGCCAAGGCGGTCAGCTTGATGCCGAAGCGCGCCCACTCGATCGACAGCACCCGGGTGAGGTTCTCGACCGCCGCCCGTGCGGCCGAGGAGTGCGCCATCCCCGGCAGTCCGTGGTGCGGGGAGAGCGTGACGTTCAGGATCTTGCCCCCGCGGTTCTCGGGCATCATCGCCTTCGTCGCCACCGCGTGACTCATCAGCCAGGTGCCCTCGACGTTGAGCCGGACGACCGTGCGAAAGCCCTTGGGCGTGATGTCCTCGGCCGGCGTCATGTACTGGCCGCCGGCGTTGTTCACGAGGCAGTCGACGCGCCCGTGGCGCTCGAGCACGCCGTCCACCAGCGCGGCGACCTGGTCCTCCTCGCGGATGTCGCACGGAAACGCCTCGCAGCGACCGCCGTCGGCCTGCGCCGCCGTCTCCTCGAGCGGCTCCTCCCGGCGGCCGCACACCACCACGTGGGCACCGAGGGCGGCCAGCTCGAGCGCGCTGGCCCGGCCCAGCCCCGTGCCGCCGCCGCTGACGATCGCGACCTGGCCGTCGAGCAGCCCCGGCTGGAAGATGCGCGACGGCACCCGGTGCCGGGCCTAGGCGGGTGCGCCGGCGCGGGCCGCGACCTCGATCGTCGCGCGCATGAACGCGGGGAGGTCGGGCGGCCGCCGCGACGAGATGAAGTTGCCGTCCACCACCACTTCCGCGTCCTCCCAGTCGGCGCCGGCGTTCACCAGGTCGTCCTTGATCGCCGGCACCGAGGTCAGGCGCCGCCCGCCGACGATCCCGGCGGAAGCCGGCACCCAGCCCGCGTGGCAGATGAAGGCGATCGGCTTGTCCTGCTCCTGCATTCCCCGGACGAGGCCGAGCACGCCCTCGTCGGTGCGCAGCTTGTCCGGCCCGAAGCCGCCCGCGATCACGATCAGGTCGAAGTCGTCCGCGGAGACGTCGCCCGCCGCCTTGTCGACCTCGAGGTCCATGCCCTTCTTGCCGGTCACCGACCCCGGCTCGAGGCCCACGACCGTCACCTCGGCACCGGCCTCCTGGAGCCGGTAGTAGGGGTAGATCGCTTCGGCGTCCTCGAACAGCGGGCCGATCATCACGGCCGCGCGGCTGCCGGACAGCGGCTGTTCCTGGCTCTCGTTGCTCATCGCGCGCTCCTTCGGGGTCGGGACCTCCCACTATGTTGACGCCTATGGCCACCGGCGCCGAACCGAGACCGGCCGCGCTCCCCTTGCCCGGTGGCCGCGAGGGCGCCGCGGTGCGCCTCGAGCCGCTGCTGTGCGGGACCTGGCGCTGGCCGCCGTCGGCGCTGCTACGCGAGCAGGGCCGCCTCGCCTGGCGCAAGGCGCTCGGCCTCGGAGTGCCTCGGCGCGACTGGGTCGTCGTGCCCGTGCAGGCGTTCCTCGTGGAGCATCCCGGCGCCGGCCGGCTGCTCGTCGACACCGGCTTCCATCCGTCGGTGGCCGTCGACCCGAAAGAGAGCCTGGGCCGCCTGCTCACGACCCTGTCGCTGCGGGACATCGAGATGAAGCCCGAGCAGGCCGTCCCGGCGCAGCTTCGGGCACGCGGAATCGACCCCTCCGAGATCCGGACTGTCGTGATGACCCACCTGCACGCCGACCACGCCGGCGCCGTCTCGGAGTTCCCCGACGCCACGTTCGTCGTCAGCAGCGCCGAGTGGAGCGCGGCGAGCGACGGGGGGCCGAGCAAGGGCTACCGCCGTCGCCAGTTCGATCACGCCTTCGACTACCGCACGCTCGACTTCGACGGGCCCGACGCCGACTCGTTCTCGGCCTTCGGCCGCTCGTTCGACCTGTTCGGCGACGGCAGCGTACGGCTGGTGTTCACGCCGGGCCACACACCCGGCCACCTGTCGGTGGTACTCCGCCTCGACCACGGCGAGGCGCTGCTGGCCGGCGACGCGATCTACCTCGAGCGGACCCTGAGCGACAAGCACCTCCCCTACGCGGTCGAGGACGAGCACCTGTTCCGGCGCTCGCTGCGGGAGATCGAGCTGTACGCGCAGGAAACCCCGGACGCGCTGATTGTCCCCGGCCACGACATCGAGGCCTTCCGGCGGCTGAAGCCGGCTTACTGAGCCCTACTGCCCGTTGCCGGTGTAGCCCCGGGCGTAGCAGGGCCGGCCGCCGCAGACGTCGATCAGCGTCCCGCCCAGCTTCAGGAACTCGGACTTCTGGACCCGGGCGCTCGGCTCGCTCCGCGGGTCGCCATGTGGATCGCGCCCATCGCGCGGCGGCGTGTTGGTGGTTGGCGACGGCGGGGAGCCCGAGTCCCACATGACGAGGGCGGACCCGTCGTAGGGGTAGGTCTCGATCCGGGGAATGCCGTAGAAGGGGTCGACCCCGGTGTGACGGCCGGGATCGAGCGCGGGCCAGCGGACGCCGGCGCCGATCGTCCTGGCCTCGACCTCGGTGGTCACGTCGGCCACCTGGTGGTCGCCGAAGGCCACATGCATGAGCACGTCGTGCGGGGGGGTGTCCGGCAGCGGGTCGTCGGTCATGTGATGCGCGTAGCCGTTCGCCTCGGCCCGGTCCCAGAGGATCTGGATCATCGACAGGAGCAGGGGCCGCTCGAGCTCGTTGGGGTAGTTGTCGTACATCCCGGCCTCGGTGTCCGCGCCCCCGAAGTCGCCGTGGGCGTACGTGTCGAAGTCGACGCTCCGCCGCAGCAGCGTCGAGTAGTTCATGCCCGGCACTCCCAGGACGGCGCGCTCGAAGTCGGGAGCAAGCGCCGTGAGCGCGCCGCCCATGATCCCGCCCTGCGAGTTCCCGTCGTAGAAGAGCCGGGTCTGGTCGACGACCGCGCCCTCCGCGCGCCAGTCGTGCTTGAGCATCCAGCGGCCGAGGTACATGAAGTTCACGAACCCC
>DATACN010000324.1:0-6729 GCA_036258995.1 Thermoleophilaceae bacterium
CGCTCCCGGCCGGCGGTAGCCGATCGCCTTCCCCTTCTCGAGCGCCTCGAGCGTCTCTTCCACGGTCAGCAGGACCGTCGTCTCGACCGAAGCCAGGGCGCCGCCGGCCGCGATGGCGAGCACCACGCCGGCCATCGAGACATTGTCGGGCGCCTCGAGTATCGCGTAGCCGTCGTATTCGCCGAAGCCGTACCAGAAGCCGTGCAGGGCACCCCCCACCTCTTCGAGGTACGAGCGCGCTGCATCGCGGCGGTCTTCGGGGTTCTGAATCAGCTGCGACCACGTCTCCGGCGTGTAGCTGAAGCGCATCAGATAGACAGACATGACACCTCCTGGTCCGAGCGGGCTGCATGAAAGAGGCCGGCCGCATCGAGGCCGGGCTGCACATCTTGCAGCGTCGAAGCCGCGCGCGACATCGGCGGTGTTGCGGCCGCGGCCGGGTCGCCATAGATTCGCGCCGGTGCCCGATCGCGAAGACCTCTCCGAAGTGCTGGCCCGCCGTGCCGCGACCCACGACGAGGCGCGGCCCGAGGCGGTCGAGCGCCGCCACGCGGCGGGCGGCCGGACGGCACGCGAGAACATCGTCGACCTCGTCGATCCCGGGAGCTTCGTGGAGTACGGCGGCCTGGCGATCGCGGGCCAGCGAGGACGCCGCGACGTACAGGACCTGATCGAGCAGACGCCTGCCGACGGGCTGGTGGCGGGGACCGCGCGGGTGAACGGCGACCTATTCGGCGAGCGGGCCGCCTGCGCCGTGCTGGCCTACGACTACACCGTGCTGGCCGGGACCCAGGGCGTGCTCGGCCACCGCAAGAAGGACCGCCTGTTCGAGCTGATCGAGCGCATGCGGCTGCCCACGGTCTTCTTCGCCGAGGGCGGCGGCGGACGGCCCGGCGACACCGACTACCCGGTCGTGTCCGCGCTCGACACCCGCGCATTCGCCTTCTGGGCGCGCCTGTCCGGGCTGGTGCCGCGGATCGCCGTCGCCTCCGGCCGCTGCTTCGCCGGTAACGCCGTGATCGCCGGCTGCTCCGACCTGATCGTCGCGACCGAGAACGTCTCGCTCGGCATGGGCGGCCCGGCGATGATCGAAGGGGGCGGCCTGGGCAAGGTCGACGCCGACGAGGTCGGCCCGATCGAGATGCAGTCGCGCAACGGCGTCGTCGACCTGGTGGTCGAGGACGAGGCCGAGGCCACGGCGGCGGTGAAGCGACTGCTCGCCTACTTCCAGGGCTCGATCCCGCCCGGCCCCGAGCCGGACCAGGCGCGGCTGCGCGACCTGGTGCCGGAGCGCCGCCGGCGCGCCTACCAGGTGGCACCGATTGTCGAGACTCTCGCCGACGAGGGCTCGGTGACCTTCCTGCGCGAGCGCTTCGCGCCCGAGATGGTCACCGCCCTGGCGCGCATCGAGGGCCGCCCGCTCGGGATCGTCGCGAACAACACCATGCACTCCGCCGGCGCCATCACGAGCGACGGCGCCGACAAGGCCGCGCGCTTCATGCAGCTCTGCGACGCGTTCAGGCTGCCGATCGTCTCGCTAGTCGATACCCCGGGGATGATGGTCGGGCCCGAGGCAGAGTCCACGGGCCTGGTGCGCCACTGCTGCCGGCTGCTGGTGACCGGGGCCTCCCTGCGCGTGCCGCTGGTGGCGGTGATCCTGCGGCGCGGCTATGGCCTCGGCGCGCAGGCGATGGTGGCCGGCAGCCTGCACGAGCCCCTCCTGACGGTCGCCTGGCCGACCGCCGAGCTCGGGCCGATGGGGCTGGAGGGCGCCGTGCGACTGGGCTTTCGCCGCGAGCTTCAGGCCATCGCCGACGAAGCGGAGCGCGACCGCAGGGTCCGCGAGCTGACCGAGCTGGCCGAGCGCAACGCGAAGGCACTCAACGCCGCCACGATCTTCGAGGTAGACGACGTGATCGATCCGGCGGAGACGAGGCGGATCCTGGGCTCGACGCTGGCCGCGGCCACGGCTTCCGCCGAGCAGCCGCCGCCCCGCGGCTTCGTCGACACCTGGTGACCGTCGCGCTCCGCGTCGTCAGCCATCTTCCTTGAGCTTTCGCCAGCCACCGGCGCGGTTGTTGGCGATTATCTGCTCGAAGATCCGCTTCAGCGCCCTCGCGTTGATCTCCTCGCCGGCTCGGATGGCCACGGTGCGCGCCGTCTTGTTCTCATGGCCGCCGGTGATGACCCCTTCGGGATCGGGGACGATTCCGCCGTCGTAGAGGAAGACGTTGACGTGGTCCTTGGCGGCCAGCAGGGCGCAGACGTTTCCCTCGAGGACGAAGTAGGGCTGAACCCGGCGCTTGATCATCTCCTCCACCTCCGGGTCGGCGGCGTGCACGAGGTCGCGCACCTCCGCACAGATCGCCTGCTGCCAGTCCGGAAGCGCGTCGATGTAGGCGTCGACGCGCGGATCCTTGTCGTAGGTCATTGCGAGCTCCGGATGCCGATTGTCCTTCCTTAGCGCCTGCCGGTGATGCTGCCGGGGCGCAGCACGGTCAGCCCGACGAGGCGCGACACGACCATTGCTATGAAGGCGACGCCCGCCAGCTGCTCGAGCATCACCAGGCCGCGGGCGAACGGCTCGACCGGGGTCACGTCGCTGAGGCCCGTACTCGACAGGTTCGTGAAGCTCAGGAACAGCAGCTCGATCCACGTGCGATCCGAACCGGGGTCGACCGCGGCGGTGAAGCTGCCGGGCTCGATCGCCTGACAGACGACATACGCATAGGCGAACGCCCACGCGACCAGCGTGAACGTCGCCCCTATCGCCCACAGCTCGTCGCGGGTGACATCGTGGTCGGCCAGCATGTACGCGATCAGCCCGCCTGCGGCGTAGAAGTAGAGGACTGCCTCGAGCGCCGAGGAGTAGGGCAGCAGCTCGTCGTCGCCGGTGATCGCCTGGATCAGCAGGAGCACGGTCGCCGGGATCGCCAGCAGCACAGCCACCCACGTGACCGAGGGCAGCGTGCGGACGGCCAGCAGCACGAGTGCCAGGATCGCGATGCCGAACACGCTGAAGAGCGCACGGCCCGCCTCGCTCCCCTCCATCAGCGGATAGAGAAGAACCCCCGCGAGCTGGGCGAACAAGAGGACGGCAGAGGGCTCGCGCCGTGCAAACGTGAGCACGGCCGCAAGCTAGCCGCCGGCTACGACGACTTGACCTGCTCGACGAAGCCGCGCACGTCGCCCGCCGGCTCCGAGTAGGCGTCGCCGAGGGCCTCCTCGACCGCCTTCATGTGCTCCTCGGCCCAGGCCGGGAAGTCGTAGTCGATCGCACGCAGGAACTCGAGCGTCACCGCGAGGCGGATGTCCGCGATCGAGGGCTCGTCGCCGCCGATGAACCGGTTCCCGTCGAGGAAGAACCTCTCGTAGGCCTCGAGCGGCTGTCGCAGCGCGGCCTCCGCGTCCTTCTGCGCCCTGGCCTTCATCTCGTCGTCGGCGTCCGAGGTGGCCACCTCACCCGCGTACTGCGGGAACCCGAGCGTCGGGTAGGTGGCCCGCGCGAGGTACGGATAGAGCGTCCCGACTAGGTAGAACATCGCGCTGTCGACCATCGCCCGCCGGCCCGGATCGCTGGGGTAGAAGCGGTCGAGGCCGTGCTTGTTGCAGAGGTACTGCATGATCGCGCAGCTCTCCCAGAGCGATCCGCGCGGCAGCCCCTCCTCCTCGAGCATGGGCGTCAGCTGGGCGGGGTCCTTCTGCACGAAGTCCGGCTCGTCCTTCTTGCCCCACACGTCCTTCTCCTCGAAATCGAGCCCGGCTGCGCGCACGAGGATCCGCGCGCAGAGGTTGTTCACGCTCGGCTTGAGGATGCTCAGCGTGTTGTCGGCCATCGTCTCCTCCTTAACTCCGCTGGCTCTCGACCAGCTTCGACTTGTACTCGCTGCGCCCGAGAGTGCCCCAAGGCACGAGCTCGACGCGCGTCTGCACGACCAGCGCACTGCGCAGCCGCTCCCGGATCGCCTCCGCGAGGCCTTCGCCGGCCGTCGCCTCGCGGGCCAGCTCGACGCTCACCGGCAGCGGCGGATCCTGCTTGACGCCCTCGGCCTGCGGCCTGACGAGGATGTGACCGCTGACGTCGGGCGCGAACTCGCTCACCACCTCGCGCACCGCCGAGGGAAAGACGTTGACCCCGCGGACGATCAGCATGTCGTCTGTCCGTCCGATGCAGCGCACCCGCGGCGCCGTGCGCCCGCAGGCACAGGCGCCGGCGCGCACCTCGACGTGGTCGCGGGTGCGGAAGCGCAGGAGCGGCGCGGCCTCGTGGCGCAGGTGGGTCAGAACGAGCTCGCCGGTGGCGCCGTCGGCCAGCTCCAGGGCATCGCCGCTGCCGGGGTCGATCAGCTCCGGGTGCACGAAGCCGCGGGCGCCGAAGTGCATGCCGTCCTGCTCCTCGCACTCGCCCCAGAGCGAGACGCCGATGTCGCCGATGCCCATCGCTTCAGTCACCCGGGAGCCCCAGCCCTCCTCGAGCGCGGCGCGGAAGGCCGGCTCGCCGCCGCCCGGCTCGCCGGCCACGAGCACCCGGCCGACGCTCGAGCCGCGCAGATCGAAGCCGCGTTCGGCGGCCCATTCGACCAGGTGAGCGGCGTATGAGGGCGTGAGCGCAGCGGCCTGGGGCCGAAGCTGCTCGATCGCCCGTATCAGCCGCTCGCTGTTGCCGGTCCCGACGGGGATGTGGGTGAGGCCCAGGCGCTCGAAGCCGGCGAGCACGGCCCCTGCCACGAACGGGCCGGCGCCAAAGGTGGTGACGATGCCGTGGCCGGCCTCGATTCCCGACGCGGAGTAGGTCCGCGCCGAGACCGTCGCCCAGCTCTCCACGTCGCCGGCCGTGAGGGGGACGTAGCTCGGCGTGCCGGTAGTGCCGCTCGTCGAGTAGATGCGGGCGATCTCGGAGCGCTCGACGCAGAGGTGCGAGCCGATCGGATCGTCCACCGTGTAGGTCGCGCGCAGCTCGCTCTTCTCGGTGAGGGGCAGCCGCGAGATGTCCGCCAGGCCGCCGGCGGCCTCGGCCGAGTCGACTCCCGCCGCCGCGAGCTTCTCGCGGTAGAACGGCGAGCGCGCGAGCAGGTAGGCGAGCTGGGAGCGGTACGGGTCGTCGTCGGCGGCCTGCTGCTCCTCCCAGGGGCGCGCCTCGACCTCGGGCGCGAACATCAGCGGCGCCCGCGCCGGTACTCGACAGACTCCTCCGCCTTCGCCGCCATGTGGAGGCCGATCGGCTCACCCTGCTCCTCAGCGAGGTGCGCGAGCAGCCCGGCGGTACGCGCGAGGATCGGGACGGCCTTGACGGTCGCCGGGGAGAAGCCGAGGTCGAGCATCACCGCCGCGATCGGCATGGACACGTTCATGGTCAGAGGCTTGCCCCAGGTTTCGGCCACTGCGTCGCGCAGCTGCCGCGCCAGCAGCAGGTGGGGTCCACTCACCCCGCGCTCGCCGGCGAACTCGAGGATCCGCTCCGCGCGCGGGTCGACGGGCTTGTGCACCGGGTGGCCGAAACCGGGGAGCCTGTCGCCGGCCGCCTCTGCCGTACGAGCCACCTCCGCGGCCACTTCGGCCGGCTCGCGGCCGGAGGCGACCTTCTCCTGCGCCTGCACCAACAGCCGCGCGCACTCCTCGGCGGTCCCCAGCAGCACCGGCCCGCAGCCGAGGATGCCCGCCGCGACGGCGCCCTGAAGCGACCCGGGATCGGCCGCCAGCGTCATCCGGGCGGCCACGTTGGTGGGCATCATGCCGTGCTCGGCGATCGCCACGAGCAGGAGGTCGAGGAAGAAACGCTGGTCGTCGGTCGGCTCACTGCCGGTGAGCAGGAGGTGGAAGTACTCGGTGAAGCTGAGCCGGCCCATCAGATCGCCGGTGAGGTCGCGTCCCCGCACCTCCACCCTGTCGGGATACGCCTGGCTGATGTGGCTGGTCGGCTGCAAGTCTCGGCGCGTATGGTCCCAGAACCGGATCGTGCCGCGGCCGAGTCGACGGGACCCTGGTAAGCCTTGGGGATGGCCGTCCCCGACGGATTCGTCCCCTTTGGCAACCAGGGCCCGTTCCTCGAGCACATCGGTCCCGTCTACGTGCGGGAAGCGGAATCCGAGTTCGTGCTCGGGCTGCAAGCCCAGGATCGGCATTCCAACCACCGCGGCTCGATCCAGGGAGGGCTGCTCTCGACGTTTGCCGACTTCGCGCTGGGACGCGCCATCGAGGCGGACGCGGACGACGACAAGGACCGGGCGACGGTGAGCCTGACGGTGGACTTCCTGAAGCCCGCTCGACCGGGAGACTGGATCGAGTCGCGGACGCGAGTTGACCGCGTCGGCGGGACCCTGGCGTTCGCCGACTGCTCGCTGACGGTCGAGGGAAGCGAGATCGTCCGCGCTCGCGCGGTCTGGATCGTCGCGGGCTGAGAGAGCGCCCGGGTGGTCTCAGCTGTCCGCGGCCTCGAGCCTCCAGATCAGGGTGTCCTGGCGCGCGCTGTAGTGCAGCAGCGGCTCGGCGTCGAGCTCGACCCCCAGCGGATGGGCCATCGTGTTCACCTCGATCTCGGCGGCCGCCGGTTGGAGAGGCCAGGGACGGTGGTGGATGTCGCCGCGCAGCACGCGCTGTCGTTCGCCGACCACGTACACGCAGTAGCGCTCGGCGAGCCAGCGCTCGAGCGAGCCGTCGCGCACGGGCAGGCCCGGGCCCGTCGGCCGGTAGGAGATACGCAGCTCCGCGGCCGGGCCGCTGCGGTCGATC
>DATACN010000325.1:0-6344 GCA_036258995.1 Thermoleophilaceae bacterium
GCCATGCGCGACCTCACTTGCCGCGTCGCTAGGCCGGTCACCAGTGCGATTACCAGGCACGCCAGCAGACCCGAGGCGGTCACCCACGCCCAGCCCATGTCGTCGATGCCGACTCCCGCATAACGCAGCCTAGGCGCGAGCACGAGCGTCAGCCCCCAGGCAACCAGTGGGATGGCGGCCAACCAAACGAGACGTGTGCGAACCGTGCCGGCCATCGACCGGTAGATCGACGCGGGCAGGGCGGCCTTGAGCGCCCGGGTAGTCTCCGCTGCGACCGCAACGGAGAGGAGAGGGATGGCTCACGCTTCCGCCGAGAGGATTCGCAATGTGGCCTTGGTCGGCCACCGGGGCAGCGGGAAGACGTCCATCAACGAGGCGCTCCTGTTCGAGGCGGGGGCCATCAACCGGCTGGGCTCGGTGGCAGATGGAACGACGGTGTCGGACTGGGCGGCCGACGAGAAGTCGCGTGAGATGTCGATCTCGGCCAGCCTCGCCTCCTGCGAGTGGCACGACCGCAAGATCAACCTGATCGACACGCCCGGTGAGCCGAGCTTCGTGGCCGACGCGCTCGCGGCGCTGCGGGTCTGCGAGGGCGCGCTGTTCGTGGTGAACGGCGTGATGGGCGCCGAAGTCAGTACGGGCCGGCTCTGGGAGCGCGCCGAGGAGCTCGGTCTCGCGCGGATGATCTTCGTGAACATGCTCGACCGCGAGCGCGCCGACTTCTTCCGCTCGCTCGACAGCCTCAAGGAGGCTTTCGGCGGTCACGTGGTCGCCACCGAGATCCCGATCGGGTCCGAGCACGAGCTCGAGGGCATCGTCGACCTGATCGACATGAAGGCCTGGCGCTACGAGGGCAGCGGCCGCGGCAACGCGCAGGAGGCCGACATCCCGGACGACCTGCGCGAGCGCGCCGAGGAGTACCGCGAGAAGCTCATGGACGAGGTGGCCGAGGTCTCCGACGAGCTGATGGAGCGCTACCTCGAGGGCGAGGAGATCTCCCACGACGAGACCGTGGCCGCGCTCAAGACCGGGGTCACCGAGGGGCGGATCTTCCCCGTGACCTGCGGCGCCGCCACGAAGAACCTCGGCACCAACCGCCTGCTCGAGGCGTTCGTCGAGGACCTGCCCTCGCCGGCGAAGAAGGGCACCATCGCGATCGACGGCGCCGAGCTCGAGCCCGTCGAGGACAAGGACACGGTGGCCTTCGTCTTCAAGACGATCTCCGACCCCTACACAGGCAGGCTCAACCTGCTGCGCGTCTTCCAGGGCGTGCTTCCGCACGACAGCCACGTCGTGAACTGCCGGACCCACAACAAGGAGCGCATCGGACAGCTGCTGGCGCCACAGGGCAAGGAGCACTCCGAGCACGCCGACGAGTTCGGCCCGGGGGACATCGGCGCGGTGGCGAAGCTCAAGGAGACGCGCGCCGGCGACGTGCTCGCGAGCAAGGACGTCGAGCTGGGCCTGAAGCTGCCGGAGATGCCGAACCCGGTGATGGCGTTCGCCATCGAGCCGAAGGCGAAGGGCGACGAGGACAAGGTCTTCACCGCCCTGCGCCGGCTCCGGGAGGAGGACCCGACGATCGACGTGCACCGCGACGACCAGACCGGCGAGCAGATCGTGGCCGGGCTGACGCAGGTGCACGTGGAGGTGATCGTCGACCGCATGAAGGAGCGCTATGGAGCCGAGGTCAACCTCAAGCCGCCGCGTGTGCCCTACCTCGAGACGATCAGGGGCAGCGCCAAGGCCCACGCCCGCTACAAGAAGCAGACCGGCGGTCGCGGCCAGTTCGCCGACTGCCACATCGAGATCGAGCCGCTCGAGCAGGGCGCCGGCTTCGAGTTCGTCGACGCCATCAAGGGCGGCGTGATACCCGGCGGCTTCATTCCCGCCGTCGAGAAGGGCATCCAGGAGGCGATGCAGACGGGCGTGGTCGCCGGCTACCCGGTCAAGGACCTGCGCGTGCGCCTGTACGACGGCCAGCACCACTCCGTCGACTCCTCGGAGATGGCGTTCAAGATCGCCGGCTCGATGGCGTTCAAGGACGCGATGTCGAACGCACAGCCCGTGCTGATGGAGCCGATCATGACCGTGAGCGTGCTCGTGCCCGAGGACGCGGTCGGCGACGTGATCGGCGACCTGAACTCGCGCCGCGGGCGGCCGCTCGGCATGGAGCCGAAGGGCTCGCTGACCGAGGTGAAGGCCGAGGTCCCGATGGCCGAGCTGCTCAGCTATGCCCCCGACCTGCGTGCAATCACCGGCGGGCGGGGCGAGTACACGATGGAGCTGGCCCGCTACGAGGACGTGCCGGGCCACGTGGCCCAGCAGGTGGTGGCACAGGCCGAGCAGGAGAAGGAGGCCGTCAAGGCCTGAGCCGGGCGGCCTTGCGTGCCGCCTCTGGACGGACGTGCAATGGACCTTTCTTCGATGCGCCCGCCTACGGCGGGGCACTTATCATCGACTCGGTGAAGAAGGAGCTCCGTCCCGTCCACGAGAGCGTCTCCTGCGACGTCTGCGGGCGCACGATCCTCAAGGGCGAGGGCACCGAGACCTACCTGTCGCCGGACGGCCGCGAGCACGAGGTCTGCGACCTCTGCTTCGGGCGAGCCGACCGGGCGGGCTGGATCAGGGCCTCTGCGGCCGGCGATCTGCCGCTCAGGGCCCCGCGCGCCGAGCCCAGGCGCTCGCTGCTGGGCCGGCTGAGGCGCGGCCGCAACGACCAGCCGGCGCCCGAGCCCGAAGCCGCCGAGCAGCCGGAGGCGCCAGGCGAGAACGGCGCCGAGCCGCCCGAGGGCGAGGCGTCGGCACCCCCGGCGCCGAGCACCGAGCGGAATGAGCGCAGGGCACGCCCGCGCGACCCTCGACACGTGCGCGCGGTGCCCACCACCCGCGAGGCCAAGATAGAACGCGCGCTCGACCTCTTCAACGGCTCCGAGCACCAGCGCACCGTCGCCGGCCTGGCCCGCACGCTTGGGCCGGCCTGGGTGGCGGTCGTACCGGAGCTGGATCAGCCGAGCTCGGTTACGGTGGTGGTGGCCTGGGAGCTGTCGTGGTACAGGTTCCGCATCGACCTGGCCGACGCGCAGGATCCTGTGGCCATGCTGGCGAATGGAGAAGAGATCGAGCAGATAGACGAGGAGCTGCGCGACTGGAACGCCACCGTCGACGCGAACGGGCAGATCGTGCTCGGCGACGCGGTGGCAGGAGGAGGTTCGACCGAGCGATGATCTACTGCGTGGTCCCAAGGCCACTGGCCGGAGAGCTGTACGACAAGCTCGCCGACTACTACCGCGACGAGCCCAACGTGGAGGTCATAGTCGACCGCCGCGCCCAGGGCGGCCAGCCCGGCACGCATCCGCCGCACGCCGACCGGCGCCGGCAGCGGCCGAAGGGAAGCTTCCCCAAGATCGAGCCGCCGAGCCTGCTGAGCTGAAGGTCGTCGTCCACGTAGACGGCGGCGCCCGGGGCAATCCGGGCCCCGCCGCGGTCGCCGCCGTGGCGAGCGAGCCCGAAGGGGAGATGCTCGCCGAGCGAAGCGAGTACATCGGGGAGGCGACCAACAACGTCGCCGAGTACCGCGCCCTCCTCCTCGGCCTCCAACTGGCCCGCGAGCTGGGTGCCGACGAGGTGGAGGTCGTGAACGACTCGGAGCTCGTGGCCCGCCAGATCGGCGGCGAGTACAAGGTCAAGCACGCCGGCCTCAAGCCGCTGTTCCTCGAGGCCATGCGGGAGCTGCGTGAGTTCGACGCCTGGGCGGTCCGGCCGGTGAGGCGCGACAGCAACGAGCGCGCCGACGAGCTCGTCAACGAGGCCCTGGACGAAGCCCTGCGCTAGCTACCCGATTCGGGGTATGCGGCCGATATAGGTGGCGTGAAAGACCACAGGCGAGCCGTGGCGCTGGCGGCGGCGCTGTTCACGGCCATCACCGTCCTCCGATTCGCCGCCGGCCAGGACCCAGGCGGCGGCATCACCTTCCTCTACGCGCTCCCGATCGCGGTAATCGCCGTCGGACTCGGCCTCCGCGGCGGCATCGTCGCCGCCGCGATCGCATTGCTCCTGTTCGGCGCCTGGGACGCGATCGCGGGCGCGGACGTCGGGCCGCTCGGGTATCTGACGCGCGGAGCGTCCTACCTGGCGCTCGCGATCGTGGTCGGTCTGCTCGAGCGCGAGCGGCGCCGCCAGGAGGACATCAACACCCGCTGGTTCGAGATGTCCAACGACATGCTCTGTGAGGCCAGCTTCGACGGCTACTTCACTCGCGTGAACGACCAGTGGTGCCTGCAGCTGGGATGGGGCGAGGAGGAGCTGCTCGGGCGCCCCTACCCGGAGCTGATTCACCCCGACGACCTGGAGCGAACCGCCGATGCCGCGGGGAAGCTGGCCGAAGGGCCGTCCGCGATCGTCGACTTCGACAACCGCTATCGCGCCGCGGACGGCTCCTGGCGCTGGCTGCTCTGGAGCGCGCGCTCGGACGAGAGCCGCATCTACGCCGTTGCGAAGGACATCACCCAGCGCAAGCGCCTGGCCGCCGAGCGCGAGGAGCTCTTGGGGCGTGTCGAGGCGATGGCGCGCACGGACCAGTTGACCGGGCTCGCGAACCGCCGGGCCTGGGACGAGGAGCTCCGCCGCGAGATCTATCGCTGCCGCCGCGAAGGAGGCCGCTTCGCCCTCGGCCTTCTCGACATCGACCGCTTCAAGGACTTCAACGACGCCCACGGCCATCAGGCCGGCGACGAGCTGTTGCGGGAGGCCGCGATCAGCTGGCGCATGGGCCTGCGGCTCACCGACTTCATCGCGCGCTACGGCGGCGAGGAGTTCGCGATCCTGCTGCCGGGCTGCCCACCGGCCGACGCGGCCGCGGTCGTCGAGCGGGTGCGGTCGGCGACGCCGATGGGGCAGACCTGCTCGGCCGGCATCGCGATCTGGGACGGCGAGGAGACGGCCGAGTCGGTCGTCGGCCGCGCCGACGAGGCGCTCTACGCGGCCAAGGAAGCCGGCCGCGACCGCACCGCTCTGGCCGAGCCGGCGCCGAGCGTCGCCTGAACGCGGCCGGGCGCCGGAAGAGACGTAGGCTGGGGCCATGGCCGACGGGCGCGAGTACGAGCTCACCCGTGTCAGGCTGAGCGACGGATGGGAGACCACCGTTTACCTCGTCCGTCATCCGCTGGCAACCACCTCCGTCGAGGTGGTGTGGTTCCCGGAGTCTGAGCGGCTCGATCACTGGTGCGCGGCCCACGAGCACCCCGAGGCGATCGTGGCCGGCTTCTTCCTGGCCGATCCCTACCGGCCGCTCGGCGAGGTTCGGATCGACGGCTCACTCGTCGAGCACGAGCCCATCATTCCGCCGTGGGGGCCCAAGCGGGGGTGCGTGCACATCGCGGGCGGCGTCAGCATCAGACGACGTGAGGAGCTCGCCGACGATCCGGCAGGCGATCTCGTGCAGGCCGGGCCCCTACTGGTATCCGACGGACGGTCCCTGATCGACGGCAAGGATCGGGAGGGCTTCTCCGCGGGTGCGGCGCAGTTCGACTCGGACATCACTGCCGGCCGCCACCCGCGCTGCGCCCTGGGGCTCCGCGACGGGGAGCTGTTGGCTGTCTGCTGCGACGGGCGCCGCTCGGGGGTCGACCGCGGACTCACGCTCGCGGAGCTCGCGCGGCTGCTGATCTCGTTCGGCTCGCGCGAGGCGATCAACCTCGACGGCGGCGGCTCGGCGACGCTCGTGCATCGCAAGCACCTCCTGAACCGTCCGTACTCGCATCAGGATCAGCCGGCCCCCGAGTCCCGCCCGGTGGTGACGGCCCTCCTCTTCGGAGAACGGAGCCGGTGAGAGCGGCTGATGGGATTCGAACCCACGACCTTCTGCATGGCAAGCAGACGCTCTAGCCAACTGAGCTACAGCCGCAAGAGCCGCCGAGTATAGCCCCGGCTGAGGCTACGCTTGAGCCTCTCCCGGCGCCGTGGCGGAGTGGCTACGCAGCGGCCTGCAAAGCCGCGTACACCGGTTCGATTCCGGTCGGCGCCTCTCTCGCTGGTGCTAGCGCCGTCCGCGACGCGGGACGATCCTGAAGCGCTTCGTGCGTCTCGCGGAGTCGTTGCCGGCGGCGTCGGTCGCCTGGACCGTCAGGCGGTGGCGGCCGAGGCGCAGCGCGCGACGACCGATGCGGCCGCTGAACGGGACTGCGTTGGCGCCCGCGACGCCGACGCGCCGCAGGGTCGCGCCCGCGCGCCTGTATCGGGTGCATTTGCGCGCGGGACGGGGCGCATGCGTGCCGATTCTCGCCGCCTGAGGCCGTCGATGTAAGTCGCGCTCGACCCGGGCTTGAAAGCTTCGACGGCTCAGG
>DATACN010000326.1:0-1506 GCA_036258995.1 Thermoleophilaceae bacterium
AAGATGTTCCTGACGAGGCTGGGGTTCAACTCGAAGATGGTGGTGACCGGCGACATCACTCAGATCGACCTGCCGCGCGACGAGCGCTCCGGCCTGGTGATCATCGGCGACATCCTCGGCGAGGTGGAGGGCATCGAGTTCGTGCGCTTCGGCGGGGAGGACGTGGTTCGCCACAAGCTCGTCCAGCGGATCGTGGCCGCCTACAACGAATACGCCGAGAAGCAGGCGCCGGCCCTGCGCGAGCGGGCCGCGCGCCGGCAGCAGCAGGGCTGATCGGTCGGCAGGACCTGATCGAGCTCGACCTCATCGACGCCCCCGGCGAGCTTCGCCGGCCCGCGCTTGCGGCGCTGGAGGCGGCGGGCGTGGAGGAGGGCCATCTTGCGATCTCGCTCATCCCAGCGGCCGAGATCCGCTCGCTGAACCGCCGCCATCGCGGCGTCGACAGCGCGACGGACGTCCTGTCGTTTCCGGTGGACGCGGGCGCGCCGGCGGCCGGGCCGCGCGAACTGGGCGACGTGGTCATCTGCCCAGAGCAAACGGAGGATCTGACCGAGGCGGTCGTGCACGGCGTGCTCCACCTCTGCGGCTACGACCACGAGACCGACTCCGGCGAGATGCTCGAGCTGCAGCGCCGCGTGCTCGCCGCGTTGTGACCAGGGCGGGGTTCGTAGCGCTGGCCGGGCGGCCGAATGCCGGCAAGTCCACGCTCGTCAACGCGATCGTCGGCGGCAAGGTGGCGATCGTCTCCGACAAGCCCCAGACCACCCGTCGCGAGATCCGCGGGATAGCGACCGGCGACGGCTGGCAGCTCGTCCTGGTGGACCTGCCCGGCGTGCAGCGGCCACGCGACCCGCTGACCGAGCGGATGCAGAGGCGCGTCGAGAGCGCGCTCGCCGACGCCGACGCCGCCGTGTTCGTGGTCAACGGCGAGCAGCAGGTGGGCCCCGGGGACCGCTTCATCGCCGAGGCCATCACGCGCTCGGGCCTGCCCGCGGTGACAGCCGTCAACAAGGTCGATCGCCTCGGCCGCCCCCGAACGGTCGCGGCGCTCGCGGCAGCCGCCGAGCTCGGCGTGCAGGGCGAGATCTTCCCGATCAGCGCGCTGACCGGAACCGGGGTCGCCGAGCTGGTCGAGCATCTCGTTTCGATGCTGCCCGAAGGGCCTTTCCTCTACCCGCCCGATGAGAAGGCCGACCTGCCCGAACCGGTTCGGCTCGCCGAGCTGGTCCGCGAGCAGGTGCTGCTGCGAACCCGCGAGGAGCTGCCCCACGCTGTCGAGGTCGAGGTCGACGAGACGGAGGAGCGCGACGACGGCCTGCTGGTGGTTCGGGCGCGCGTCTGGGCCGAGGCCGACTCCCAGAAGGGCATCCTGATCGGCGCCGGCGGCCGGATGATCAAGGCCATCGGAACCGCCGCGCGCCAGGAGATCGAACGAGAGCTGGGCCGCCGCGTCCACCTCGACCTGAACGTACGAGTGCGGAAGGGCTGGCGCCGCGACGAGGGCCT
>DATACN010000327.1:0-1502 GCA_036258995.1 Thermoleophilaceae bacterium
GGCGACGCCCTCGAACCTGGGCGTCTTCCAGGCCGCCTGCGTGGCGGTGCTGACCGCCTACGGAGTAGGCAAGACCGACGCCCTGGCCTACGGGATCATCCTGCAGGCGGTCGAGATTGCCACTGCGGTTGCAATGGGAATGCCGGCGCTCGTCCGCGAAGGGATGACGTGGAAGGACCTGCGGTTGCGGGCGCTTCACGCGGCTCCGGTGGAGCTGCGAGCGGCGGGACAGCTCAGAACCGAATCGGCTCCCCGTCCCTAGCCCCTCCTACGCCGGCCCGAGCAGGCGGGGAAACCTTCACACAATCGTGTCAAGGTTGGTAGCATTTCCCCCTTGGCCGAGCGTGACTTCCTAGCCGCGATTCGCGAGCGCGTCGTCGTCTACGACGGCGGCATGGGCGCGACCCTGGAGCAGTTCGACTTGAGCCAGGAGGACTACGGCGGGCTCGAGGGCAAGTGCCACGAGGCACTGGTGCTCAACCGCCCCGACGTGATCCAGGGCGTGCACGAGTCGATGCTCGAGGCCGGCGCCGAGGTCGTCGAGACCGACACCTTCCAGGGCAGCAGGCTCAAGCTCGAGGAGTGGGGCCTCGGCGAGCACACGCTCGAGATCAACCGCAGGGCCGCGGAGATCGCGCGCGAGGCCGCGGGCGAGCAGCGGTTCGTCGCGGGCTCGATCGGCCCCACCGGCCATCTGCCGGCCAGCGACGACCCGACGCTCGGGCAGATCGGCTTTCGCGAGCTCGTGGAGGTCTTCACCGAGCAGGCCGGCGGCCTGGTCGAGGGCGGCGCCGACCTGATCATCATCGAGACGGCCCAGGACATCCTCGAGGTCAAGGCCGCTGTGTTCGGCGCCCGCGAGGCCTTCAAGCAGACCGGCCGCACGCTGCCCATCCAGACCTCGGTCTCGCTGCTGCCGCAGGGCGGCAAGATGCTGCTCGGCACCGACATCCAGGCGGTGCTGGCCATCCTGTCGGCGCTGGACGTGCAGGTCATCGGGCTCAATTGCTCGACCGGGCCGGAGGACATGCGCGACGCGATCCGCTTCCTGGGCGAGCACTCGCCCGTGCCCGTGCACTGCATCCCGAACGCCGGGCTGCCGCTCCAGGGACCGGAGGGCGAGACGATCTTCCCGGAGCAACCCGAGCCGCTCGCGAACACGCTGCAGGAGTTCGTCGAGCGATACGGCGTGACCATCGTCGGCGGGTGCTGCGGTACGACGCCGGACCACATCCGCGCCATCCACGAGCGCGTCGGCGGGCGCGAGGCCGGGCCGCGGCCCGAGCCGGCCCCGCCGCACGTGGCCTCGATGATGACGGCCACCCCGCTCGTGCAGGAGCCGGCGCCGACGCTCGTCGGCGAGCGCGTCAACTCGCAGGGCTCGCGCAAGGCCAAGGAGCTGCTGCTGGCCGAGGACTACGACGGCCTGACCGCCGTGGCCGAGGACCAGGTGAACGGCGGGGCCCATGTCCTCGACGTGTGCGTGGCGCTCACCGAGCGCC
>DATACN010000328.1:0-7388 GCA_036258995.1 Thermoleophilaceae bacterium
CCAGGCCACCATCGAGAAGTCGCCGCCGACGCTTGACACCGCAGTGGCCTCCTTCCGCGTTCAGCGGCCCTTCCTCGCCGACTTCGCAGAGGTGTCCCGGGCCCTGCGCCCGGCGGCGCAGGAACTGCCGCGTTCCCTGCCCGCGCTGAGCTCGGCGCTGCGAGCCGGCGGCCGGGCGCTGCAACGCTCGACCCCGTTCAACCAGCGCCTGGAGGAGGTCGCCGTCGCGCTCGACGAGCTGTTCCGCAGGCCGGCGACGATGCTCACGCTCAGGGACCTGCGCACCACCCTGGCGGTCAGCCGGCCGGCGCTGGCGTTCCTCTCGCCCTACCAGACGGTCTGCAACTACCCGCTCGCCTTCTTCAACCAGCTGGGCCGCCATTTCGCCGCGCCGGTCACCGGCGGAACCGCCGAGCTCGTGCTGACCAAGCAGAACCAGAACCACGCACAGCCCAACCAGTACGGCACCACTGAGTCGTCGCGCCCGGCGGACGTACCTGCCAGCCAGGACCCGCAGACCGCGCGCAACGCGTTCGGCCACCTGCACGCGCTGCACGGCCAGCCCTACAGCCCGGCCGTCGACGCGCGGGGCAATGCGGACTGCCAGGCCGGCCAGTTCGGCTACCTGAACAGGCTGGCCGGCCCGGGCCCCTACCACCCCTCGGAGAGCCTGGCCGAGGGCGGCGGCAACCACGTGGTGGTCGAGTCGAACACGCCGGGGAACGCCGGCCCCACCTTCAAGGCGCGCGAGCTCGGCATCGAGAGCGTGAGGGACGTGCCCTAGCCATGTCCGAGCTCAAGGCAGGAGTCATCGGCATGGTCCTCATCGCGGTCTTCGGCTGGTTCGGGTTCACCAAGGCCAACCCGTTCGCGGACCCCTACGAGCTGGAGGCGCTGATGCGCACGGCCAACGGCCTGGCCCCGCGGGCCCCGGTCCGGATCGCGGGCGTGGAGGTGGGCAAGGTGAAGAAGGTCGAGCCCCTCGGCCCCGGTGGCGGCGGCGCCCGGGTCACGATGGAGATCGAGAGGCGGGGGCTTCCCATCCACGAGGACGCCAGCCTGAAGGTGCGCCCGCGCATCTTCCTCGAGGGCAACATGTTCGTCGACCTCGAGCCGGGCACCGCCTCGTCGCCGGTGCTCGAGGACGGGGAGCGCCCCATCCCGATGACACGCACGGCGGCGCCGGTCCAGGTGGGACAGGTGCTGGCCGAGCTCCAGGCCGACACGCGCGCCGACCTCCGCTCGCTGCTGCACGAGTACTCCGATGGGCTGCGGGGAGGCGGCGCTCGCGGCTTCAACCGCTCGATCCGCCACTGGGAGGACGCCTACCGCGGGGCGGCGCTCGCAAACGACGCCGCGCTCGGCCTCGAGCCCACCCGCGACCTGCGCCGGGTGCTGAACGGGCAGCGGCGCACGTTCGCCGCCCTGGCCCGGGACGAGCGGGCACTCAAGGGGCTGGTCACGAGCTTCAACGTCGCCGCCGCGGCATTCGCCCGCGAGAGCGGGGCCCTGGCCGCCTCCATGCCGGCGCTTCGCGACACGCTCCGCACCGGCCAGCCCGCGCTCGCCTCGCTGAATGCCGCCCTGCCTTCGCTTCGCCTGTTCGCGCGCGAGGCGCTCCCGGGCGTGCGGTCGTCCGGCCCCACCCTCGACGCCCTCGTTCCGTTCATGCGCCAGTTCCGAGCGCTCGTCGGCCCGCACGAGCTGCGCGGCGCCGCCCGCGAGCTGCGCATCTGGCTGCCCGAGCTCAGCAAGCTCACCCTGCGCCTCATCCCACAGCTCTCGGAGCTGCGGTCGCTCGGAGCCTGCACCAACGAGGTGCTGGCGCCGTTCTTCCAGTCGCGCATCCCGGATCCCGACTTCCCGGCGAACTCCGACCAGAAGGTGATCGAGCAGATGCAGCGCAGCTTCGTGGGCCTCGCCGGGGAGAGCCGCCTGTTCGACGCGAACCCGCCCTACTACCGCATCCAGGTCGTCTCGCGGCACGGCCTCAACCGGGTGCGCCCGGGGGTCCCGCCCGACGGGGGCTTCGCTCCGCCGCCGCACCGCCCCGACGTGCCCTGCGAGACCCAGGAGCCGCCCGACCTGAACGCCCCGGGCGGACCGTATGTGGCATTCGCGAATCCCGGCGCGCGGCGGCAGGGCCGCCGGCTCTCGGAGTCCGAGCTGCGCGACCTGTTCGAGGCCGAGAAGGGCCGGCTCGCCCGCCTGTGGCGCCGGCAGCGGGCGCTCGACCGCACCTCGGGAGGCGTGATCCCGTGAGACACGCGATCCGCAAGCACGTGCGCGAGGTGGTGGCGATGGTGGCGCTGGTCGCGATCGCCCTCGGGGTCTCCGGCTACATCCTCTCCCAGCAGCGCCTGCGCTTCCCGCTGATCGAGCCGGAGGCGTTCACGCTCCGCGCCGAGCTCGAGGACGCCCAGGCTGTGATCGCAGGGCAGGGCCAGACGGTGCGCGTCGCCGGCGTGGAGATCGGCGACATCGGCAAGGTCCAGCTCGAGGACGGCAAGGCCCTCGTCGAGCTCCAGCTCGACGCCGAGTACGAGGGCCTCGTGAGGGCCGATGCGACGGCGCTGCTCCGGGCCAAGACCGGGCTGAAGGACATGTTCCTGGAGGTCGATCCCGGGCGCGGCCGGCCGCTTCGGCGCGGAGAGCGGATACCCGCCGAGAACACCGCGCCGGACGTCGACCCCGACGAAATCCTCTCCGTCCTCGACGCCGACACGCGCGACTACCTCAAGCTGCTGATCTCGGGGGCGGGCAAGGGCCTCCGGGGGCGGGGGCCGGACCTGCGCGAGGCATTCCGGCGGCTGGGGCCGCTCCATCGCGACCTCGACCGGGTGACCCAGGCCGTGGCCGCTCGGCGGCGCAACCTCGCTCGCCTGGTCAACCGCTACGGGCTGCTCGTGCGCGAGCTGGGCGGGCGGGGCGAGGACCTCACCCGCCTGGTGCGCGCGTCGGAGGCCGCGCTGTCGGCGCTGGCGGCCGAGGACCACAACCTCTCCGCCACGGTGTCGAAGCTGCCGGGCTCGCTGCGGCAGACCGAGTCCACGCTGGCCAAGGTCGACACGCTCGCGGGCGAGCTGAGCCCGGCGCTCGACGCGCTCCGCCCGCCGATCCGCCGCCTCGACGAGACGAACAGCGAGGTGCTGCCACTGGCCGTGGAGGGCACGCCGATCCTGCGGGACCGTGTCCGGCCGTTCGCCCGAAGCGCCCGGCCGTTCGTGCGCGACGCAGGCAGCGGGGCGGCGCGGCTGGCGGTGGCCGCGCCCGATTTCACCACCGCCTTCGGGAAGGTCAATCGGCTGGCGAACATCATGGCCTTCAATCCAGGCGGCGCCGAGGGCCTGACCGGCGACCTCCAGCGCGACCGCGCCCGCGAGGAAGGCTTCCTCTATTGGCTCGCCTGGGCCGCGCAGAACGGCGTCTCGGTGTTCAGCACCGCCGACGCGCAGGGGGTGTGGCGCCGCCTCAGCCTCTGCAACCTGGAGCCGACGGCGCTGGCGCGGATGCTGACGCCGGCTCTGTCGAAGGAGGCTGCCTCGCTTCAGGCCGACGTGCTCGAGGCGATCGCCGCCTCAGGCTTCGGGGGGCCTTGCCCGTGATAAAGCAGGCCCCAAGCCCCGCCCGCGTGATCGCGATGGTGGCCTTCGCGCTCTCCTGCGTGGGCATCGTGATCTTCCTCTGGCTCTCGTTCGGCGGCTCCCTTCCGCTCAAGCCCGAGGGCTACCGCTTCAAGGTCGCCCTCCCGGAGGCCTCGACGCTCCCGGTCGAAGCCGACGTGCGGATGGCGGGAGTCCGCGTCGGGCGCGTGAAGACCAAGGAGCTCCAGAAGCGGCCGGCCGCGACGCTCGTGGAGGTCGAGCTCGAGAGCCGGTTCGCGCCGGTGCCGAGGGACACCAGGGCAATGCTGCGCCAGAAGACGCTCTTCGGTGAGACCTTCGTCGAGCTCACGCCGGGCCACCGGAGCTCGGGATCCCTGCCCGACGGCGGAACGCTCCCCCGCGCACAGGTCGCGCCGACGGTGGAGCTCGACGAGATCTTCGGGGCCTTCGACCGCCCCACCCGGGCGGCGTTCAAGCAGTGGCTGGGCGAGCTCGAGAAGGTCTTCGCCTCCTCGCCCGGCCGGCGACCGTCCCAGGAGCTCAACGACGCGCTCGGCAACCTCGACGGGTTCACGGAGGACGGCGCCCGGCTTTTCGAGGTGCTCGACCAGCAGGAGCTGGCGGTGGGCAGGCTGGTGCGCAACACGGGCGCCGTCGCCCAGGCGGTTACGGAGGACGAAGGCAGGCTGCGCGGCCTGATCGAGAACTCGAGCGCCACCTTCGGCGCCACGGCGTCGCGCCACCGCTCGCTCGCCGAGACCTTCGAGGTGCTCCCGACTTTCCTCGACGAGTCGCGCGCCACCCTGGCCCGACTCGAGCGGTTCTCCCGGGCCACCCATCCACTCGTCCGGGACCTCAAGCAGCCGGCCCGCGACCTCGGCCCGACGGTGCGGGACCTCGGCGCGCTCGCGCCGGACCTGGAGCGCCTGTTCACCCGGCTCCATCCCCTGTTCGACGCCTCGGTGCGCGGGCTGCCGGCGGCCGAGCGGGTGCTCCACGGCGCCGGGCCGCTGGTCGAGTCGCTGCACCCGCTCTTCGCCGAGCTGAACCCGATCCTGGCCTACCTGAGCTTCAACCAGCAGGCGGTGGGGGCGTTCCTCTCGAACGGGCTCACGAACCTGGTCCGCGGCACCAGCCCCACGACCCCGTGGTCGACCCAGAGCGGGATCATCGACAGCCGCAGCTTCAGGGAGTGGGATACGCGCCCGGCCCACGACCGCGGCAACGCGTACGTGGCGCCGAACGCCTACACCCGGGGCATCGGTCTGGGAGCGATCGAGAGCTTCACCTGCCCCGGCGGCGTCGAGGTCCCGACCCCCACCGACCACGGCCAGCCCGGCGGGGAGGAGGCGGCGGTGCCCTGCTTCGTCCAGCCGCCCTCGATCTTCCAGCGCCAGCAGTTCCCCCGCCTGACGCGCGGGCGGGCGCCCGTGGTGGCCGCCCCGCGGAACCGCGAGGGCACCGAGCCCGCGGTGCCCTAGGGCCTTATGTGACGAGGTTCACGCTCACCACCCCGGGCGCGGGTATCAGATAGATACGAGCGGTATGCAATCTGGCTTCACTAGCTGGAGCCAAGGCAAGGGGACGGTGCGCTCATGCACGGAAGACTGAGCTGGCAGGGGCTGATAGCCGAGCAGCTCGAGCGCGATCCGTTGCTGGTGGAGCGCCGGCAGGTGCTCCGTCGCACGCTGCGCGGGCTCTCCGGATCCCAGCTCGAGGCCCTCGGCACCGGCCTCGAGCGCCACGGGCACGAGCTCGTGGCCGGCCGCCTGTTCAAGTCGGCCGGTGGCGGGGGCTGCGCCGTGGGAGTGATGCTCCGGGAGCTCGACGCCGTGCCGAAGAGCAGCGCGCCCAGGTTCTGGCTTCGCGATCGCTGGCGGCGCTCGGCCACTTCCTATCCGGCGATCCGGCGAGAGCCCAGGCTGCGGCACCTCGAGTGGGGGTTCGACGCGGTGGTGGAGCGACTGCGGATGGCGGGCGCGAAGCGCGACGAGGCCGTGAGCGCCGCGGGGCGATGGCTGTTGCAGCTGGCCCGCCAGGAGCTCGCCTGGCGCGCCCAGACGGCGCCGGCGGCCTTCACGAGCCCCTCGGGCCGGGGGGTGCAGTCGCTCCGGTGATGGGACTGTCCGTGAACGGGTTCGGCATCGTCATGATCGCCGCGAGCGTGGTGGGAGCCCTGGTGGCCTGCCTGAGCGCGCTCGGCCGCAAGGAGATATACGAGCGGGTGGGGCGCGGCTACCTCGACGTCGCCGACGCCGACCCCGCGGAGCAGACCGGCGCCGAGCCGCTCGAGCTGACCGAGGTGCGCGAGATGCTGGATGCCACCGACGAGCTGCGCACGGCGCGCGGCGAGCGCGCCCGCACCGCGCAGGAGCGGATCGCCGAGCTGCTAAGGGAGCTGGAGCGACGGTGACCCCGAGCTACCAGACAGCGCTGCGAGACCCGCTCAGGGTCGGGATCCTGGTGGCGGCGGCCTCGGAGCTTGCCTGCGCGACCGTCCATCAGAGCTCGCGCCCGGACAACGCCCGGGAGATCCCGGTCTCGCGCGGAGTCGTGGCCGCGAGCCTGCTGGCGTCGGCCGGGCAGCCCGCCTGGCGGGTGCCCGCGCTCGCCAACGCCTCGCTCCAGCACTGCGTCCGCGCCGGAAGGCTCCGCCGAATGGTGGACGTGGTCTGGGCCGCCGCCCTGGGCGCGCTGCTGCGCGAGGCCCGCCGCGCCGAGCGCTGGGAAACCCTCGTCTAGGGGAGTGGCGGCCTAGGGGGCCGCCGGCTCTGCGCCGTCGCGGCCCCGCGGCGCCGGCCGCAGCGGCGCCACTCCGCGGCGCGGGAACGAATACAGCTGGCCGTCGTACCTGGACCGGGGCTGCACGAAGCAGGGCGGGCGGCGGTCGGCGTCGGAGTCGAGCGGACCGAGGGCGTCGTTGGGGTCGCGCACCTCGCCGCCCGCCGGGGAGCAGTCGAAGCTCTCGAGGATGCCGAGCGGGTAGGAGCGCGCCTCGTGATTGGGCGGCGGATAGGAGCTACCGCGCTCCCAGTCCGGCCGCGTGTAGTGCTTCTCGAACGAGCGGGGGTCGACGACGCCGACCTGGCTCTGGATCCGCTCGCCCTCGACGTTTCCGTTCAGGTTCGCGGCGCCGACCGAGAGGAAGTTGGTGATGTGGCCCTGGTTGTAGCTCATGAAGGCGAGAATGGGATTGAGCTCGTCGAGGAATCCGTCGAGCCCCGCCAGCACCGGCTCCGCGCCCTCGAGGAACCGCGTCAGCGCCGGAACGCCGCGGCGCGAAGCCACGATCAGCGGATCCAGGTCGCGGAACAGCCGCCGCAGGTGCGGAGCCAGGACGCCGAGGTCGTGCAGGGTGGGGCCGAGGTCGTCGGCGGGCCTCTTCAGCTGGTTCACGAGCGGCCGGGCGTCGCCCGCGAACGTCTCGAGGCGCGCCAGGGTGGCCTTCGACTCGTCCAGGAAGGTCGGGAAGATCCGGAAGGTCTCGGCTAGGGCGTCATCCCGCGAGGCGAGCGCCTCGAAGGTGTCGTTCGAGTGGACGATCAGCTGGCGCAGGGCACCGTCGCGCTCGTTGATCGCGCCGAACACGCGCCCCGTGTTGCGCACGAAGCGGCGCACGGCCAGCTCCTGCTCGTCGAGCAGGCCCAGCAGCTCCGCGCCATCGGCCGCGAACCCCTGGAGGTTCCCGAAGGAGTCGTTCAGGTCCTCGGCCCCGCGACCCGCCGCCGCCTTGCTCAGCTCGGCGACCCAGTCCCTGAATGCCTGACGGGTCGGCGGGTCGAA
>DATACN010000329.1:0-4827 GCA_036258995.1 Thermoleophilaceae bacterium
CAGGAAGTCGAGGAACCCGACCCACTCCCCGGACACGAGAGCCGGCCCGAAGCTGCGGGCTGGGTTGAAGCCGGCGCCGGTCATCGGGCCGATCACCATCACCGCCATCCCGCGCGCCACCAAGGAATGGGCCGCCCTGGCGATCGGCGGGGCGCTCGGGATGGCGGTGATGGTGATCGGCCCGATGACCGGCGCCGGCTTCAACCCAGCCCGCAGCTTCGGGCCGGCTCTCGTGTCCGGGGAGTGGGTCGGGTTCCTCGACTTCCTGCTCGTGTATGTGGTGGCGCCGGCGCTCGGCGCCGTGGCCGCCGCCCTGCTCTACTTCTACGTGCTCCTCGCTCCGGGGGCCAGGGGTCCCGGGGCGATGGAACCGGTGGGCTAGAGCACCCGCGTAACAGCCGTACACTCCGCGAGGCATGCGCCGCGTCACGTACTCGCGGAACTACACGCTGTCGCTGTCGCGGACCTGCCGCTGCTACTGCAAGTACTGCGCCTTCGCCACGCACCGGGCGCACCTGTACTCGCCCGACGACGTCGAGCGCCTGCTGGACGACGCGGCGCGGCGGGGCGCGAAGGAGCTGCTCGTGCTGACCGGCGAGCGGCCGGAGGTGAACGCGGAGGTGGCGGCGCGCCTGGGGGAGTGGGGCCACGCGGACTTCACTTCGTACGTGGCCTGGGCATGCGAGCGCGCGCTCGAGCGCGGGATGTTGCCCCACACGAACGTCGGCGTGATCTCGCGCGACGACCTGCTTCGCCTGCGCGGGGTGACTGCTTCGCAGGGGCTGATGCTCGAGTCCGTCAATCCGGAGCTCGAGGTGCACCGCGGCTCGCCGACCAAGCATCCCGCCAGGCGGCTCGAGACGATCGCCGCCGCCGGCGAGCTGCGGATCCCGTTCACCAGCGGGATCCTGGTCGGCATCGGCGAGTCGGCCGAGGAGCGGGTGGCCGCGCTCGAGGCCCTGGCCGCGCTCCACGCCGAATACGGCCACCTCCAGGAGGTGATCCTCCAGAACTTCGTGCCGCACCCGCGCTACTACGGGGCCGAGCCCGCCGAGATCGCCGACGAGGCGCAGAGCGGCGCACGCGCCGCCGGGGAGCCGCTACCGCTGCCGCGCTGGGCGCAGCCGATCTCGCTCGACGAAATGCGTGTGCTGGTGCGCGAGTGCCGCCGTCTGATGCCCGACGTCGGCGTGCAGATCCCGCCGAACCTGTCGGACTGGTGGCTGCCGCTTGTGGAGGAGGGAGCCACCGACCTCGGCGGCCTGTCGGCCAACGGCGATCACATCTCGCCCGAGCATCCCTTCCCGTCGCCGCACGCGATGCGCAAGCGCCTGCGGCCGCTCGGCTACGCGCTGACCGAGCGGCTGTGCGTCTACCCGCAGTACATGGACCCGCTCTGGCTCGAGCAGGGCGTGCTCGACGTGGTCAAGCGGCGCTACTGGAGCTTCATCCCCCGCCGAGGCTCGGGCCGGCGCGAGGAGCGGCCGATCCGGCGCGACCTGGTGCCGAACGCGATCGCGCGCGGGCGCAACGGCGAGACCCTCACCCCGGACGAGCTGACCGCGCTGTTCGGGGAGACCCGGCCCGAGGCGATCGAGGACATGCGACAGGCGGCCGACGAGCTGCGCGCCGAGCTGATCGGCGAGACCGTCACCTTCGTCGTCAACCGCAACATCAACGTCTCGAACGTCTGCGTGGTGGGCTGCGCCTTCTGCGGCTTCGGCCAGGGGAGGCGCTCTCCCGACGCGTACGAGCACTCCCGCGAGGAGTTCGTTCGCCGTGTGAACGAGGCCGTCGACTACGGGGTCAGCGAGATCTGCATGCAGTCCGGAATCCACCCCGACTGGACGATCGAGGACTACGAGGGCTGGCTGCGGCTGGCCAAGGAGACCGCGCCGCAGGTACACCTGCACGCGTACTCACCGATGGAGATCGACCATCTGGCGCGCGACCGACCGCTGGCGGAGGTCTTCGCCAGGCTGCGCGAGGCCGGCCTCGACTCCACGCCGGGCACGGCCGCCGAGGTGCTGCACGACGGGGTGCGCGAGCGCATCTCGCCCAACAAGCTGCCGGTCAAGCGCTGGGTGCAGGTCATCGAGGCCTGCCACGCCGCCGGACTGCGCTCCACGGTGACCGTGATGTTCGGGCACATCGAGGAACCCTGGGAGCTCGCCGAGCACATGCGCGTGGTGCGCGAGCTGCAGGAGCGCACCGGCGGATTCACCGAGTTCGTGCCGCTGTCGTTCATCCCCTTTCACACCCTCCTCGGGCGCACGCATGGAATCGAGGAGATCTCGCGCGAGGAGAACCTCAAGCACACCGCGGCGTTCCGGCTGGCGCTGGGCCGCAGCGTGCCGAGCCTCCAGGCGAGCTGGGTGAAGATGGGCCTCGACGCGGCGACCGAGGCCCTGCGCTGGGGTGTGAACGACCTCGGCGGGACGCTGATGGAGGAGTCGATCTCCCGCATGGCGGGCTCCCAGCACGGCGTTCGGCTGGAGCCCGAGGACCTGGTCGGCGCGGCCCACCGGGCCGGCCGGCCCGCGGCCGAGCGCGACACGCTGTACGGGATACGGCGCCGCTACGAGCTGCCGGTCGCAGCCTAGGCGCGCCGGCTAGGCGCCGACCCAGCGGACGCGGGCGCCCGCCAGGCTCGAGCTCGAGTGGCTGCGGCTCGGCTCCTCCTGCTCGGACGGCCCCAGCTCGTTGAGCCGCCGCAGCAGGTCGGCGCGCTCGGCGTCGAGCTCGCGCAGGCGGTCGTAGAGGTCGTCACGGATCTCCTTGAGCTCCGCGGCGGACAGGATCGCCGGGCGAGGCGGCCTTCTCGGTGCATCGCCGGCCTCGGGGCCGGGGGCCTGGTGGCGGCCCACCTCGAGCGGGCGGCGGGCGAGCTCGAGCTCGAGCGCGGCGATCTGGCGGCGGAGCTCGCGGCGGTCCTCGGCCTCGGCGCGGGCGCGCTCGGGCCGGGCCACGAAAGTCCCGCGGCCATGCTCGCTTCGCACGAGCCCCTCGCTTTCCATCCGGCCGTAGGCCGCGCGGACGGTGTTGACGTTTACCCCGGCCGCGACCGCGGCGTCGCGCACGCTCGGCAGGCGGTCCCCGGGCCGCAGCGAGCCCGACTCGATCTGGGAGCGCAGCTTCTGCACGAGCTGGAGGCCGAGCGGGAGGCCGCTCTCGCGGCTCACTTTGAGGTCCACGCCAGAGAGCATACCGCACTGTGCTGCTGTACTAGGCCAAAGTGTGTTATAACACTGGCACAGGATGGTGCAGGCGGTCGCAAACAGAGCATTTCTGCCCGTCAAGGGCCTGCTCGAGCAGGTCGGGGACATGATGGTCCTGACCGGCAAGACGGTGATCTCGGCGGTCCGCCCGCCGTATCCCTACGGGATGGAGTTCAGCCAGCAGTTCATGTTCATGCTGCGCCTGTGCTGGATGCCGCTGACGGTCTCGATGCTGGCCGTCAGCTATGGGGCGCCCGGACTCCAGGCCGGCAACTTCCTGATCCTGTTTGGGGCGATCGACCGGCTGGGAGGCTTCTTCGTACTCGCCTCGATCCGGGAGTTCGCGCCCAACGTCACGGCGATCATCCTGGCCGGCGTCGGCGGTACCGCGATCACCGCCGACCTGGGCGCACGCAAGATCCGCGAGGAGCTCGACGCGCTTCAGGTGCTCGGGGTGGACCCGATCAAGAACCTGGTCGTGCCGCGCTTCCTGGCGCTGATGGTCGTGACCGGGCTGTTCAACCTCTACGCGATCTGCTTCGGCATCAGCGGGGGCATCCTCGCCACATTGAGCTTCGACGCGCCGCTCGGCCCGTTCTTCTCGACGCTGCTCAACAACGCCTCCACCACCGACCTCTGGGGGTCGGTGTTGAAGACCACGATGTTCGGAGCGATCATCGCGATCGTCTCCTGTTACAAGGGGATGACCGCCAGCGGAGGGGCCGAAGGGGTGGGCAGGGCCGTCAACCAGGGCGTGGTGATCGAGTTCATGGGCATCTTCGCCTTCAACTACGTGTTCACCCAGACGCTCCTGGCGACACATCCCGAGATCTCGGTGATCAAGTGATGGTGGGCGACTTGTACGACAGGGTGGTCGAGGCGACGGCGGTTGCGGCTCTGGCGCTCTCGATCGTCGTCGGCAGCGCGGTCCTCTGGGTCGGGCTTCCGATACTCGGCTTCTGGCTGGCCGGAAAGGTCACCGACGATGCGGAGGGCTTCCTGCTGATCGTGCTCGGGTCGGTCCCGCTCGCGATGGTCGGGTTCGGCTGGGTGCTCTACCGCGTCGCCGCGGTCTACGAGCGGGTGCGTGGCCGGGCGGGCGGCGGCGGAGGCCCGCGCTCCGCCTGGCTCGTAAGCTCCAGCGACGAGGGCGCCAGGTCACGCAGGGCACGCGCGCCGCGCTCGCTCATCGACGTCTCGATGGCGATCTCGGCGGTGCTCGCGCTGATCCTGATGGCCGTCTACTTCTTCTTCATCGGCGAAACGAGGCTGGTGAACCCGCTGTGACCTGGCTCGCCGCGCCACGAGCCTGGATCCAGAGCTTCGGCGACATCGCAAAGTTCTGCGCGACGGTCGTGGGCCACATCGTCTCGCTTCGCGTGCTGGGGTTCTTCGGCGAGGTCCTGCGCCAGGCAGGGGTGCTGATCCTCGGCTCCGCGCTCGTGATCTGGGGCCTTGCCTTCATCCTCGGCCTCCAGTGCGGCATCGAGGGCGCCTACTTCAACCGCTCGGTCGGCGCGCCGGCGTACTCGGGAGTCTTCGGGGCCTGGTGCGACCTGCGGGAGGTCATCCCCTACGCCTTCGGCTACATGATGAGCGCGAAGGTGGG
>DATACN010000330.1:0-11548 GCA_036258995.1 Thermoleophilaceae bacterium
ACCCTTTGGCCGTTGCGCAACGGCCACGTCATCGTGTCGGGGTGCGGTTACGGACTGGCGGAAGACCCGGCCCGCGACTTCGTCGGAGGCTGGCCCTCCCGGCGGCCGGTGGTACTGGATTCGCCGCGCCCGCTCGTCGCGTATGGGAATTTCATCGGACCGAGCAGCGTGTTGCTGGACCGGGCGGCGGTCGAAAGGGTGGGGGGGACGAGCGAGGAGCTCGCGCGGCTCGGCGAGGCGGAGGACGCATATCTCTGGATCCGCTTGCTGGAGGAAGGGACGGGCCTGCTCGTTCCGCGGGTCGTGACCGTGTACCACCTGTTCGGTGAGGGGGCAGCGGGCGTTCAGCAAGACCGTGCGCTCATGCAATCCGGGATCGAGAAGGTCGCGGCCCTGTACAGCGACCGACCCTGGTTCTCGCCATCGCTCCTCGACCGCCTGCGGGGGATCGGCGAGTGGGACGAGCTCAGGCAGTCTCAGCGCGAGGGCCGGCGTGGCGAGGCGTTACGGCGCTTCGCGGCGCTGTTGCGTCATCCGTCGCGGCTTCGTGGAGCCCTGGGCATAGTCTGGCGCCGTAGGCGGGCCGCACGCAAGCGCTGGGCGGTGTCGCGCGACGGCCTTCCAACCGCCGCGGTCCTTCCCGGTGCGGACCGCGGGCGCGACGAGGCGCGAGCAAACGGGTACGCCGTGGTGGACCTGGGAGCTTCGAAGGGGTCGTTGGCGGCCCTGTGGGAGCTGTTATGCAGGCCGACAGCCGCAGCCTATGTCGGCTCCGCCGTTCAGGCACTGGTCGCCCGTGGCCTTGGGATTCGCGTCCTGGCCGCGAAGAGCCAAGCCGGCCCTCAGGATCGCGACGAGCCCTCGGCGCCGAGCGCCCGCCGCTGACGCAGTCGCTGGCGCAGGGCTCCGAGGCGCTCCCTGTCGCGGTCGAGGAGGCCGCCACTGACGAGGAAGGTGATCGCGAAGATCCCCGTGCCCGCCAGCAGCCCCAGGCCGAGCCCCCCGGCTCCATCGACCGCATTGTCCGTCAGGCGCGCGGCGCCGAAGCCGGCTGCGTAGGCGAGCACGAGGGAGACCACGCTGCGGGCGGGGACCAACCAGCGAATGGGCGTTTGCAGATGGCGGCGCATAGTGGCCGCTCGCAGCGCGGTGTCGATGGCCCAGGCAGCCAGCTGTGCAAGCGCCATGCCGGTCAAGCCCATGGCCAGCGACAGGACGACGCCCAGCGCGATGATGAGAGCCAAGCGGAAAACCGAGATGACCGAGGTGATCCCCGGCCTGTCGACGGCGACGAGGCCCTGGCCGACCGCCATCGTCACACCGTGCAGGACCGGGACCAACAGGATGATCGTGAGCGCGTCCGCCGCCTGGGTGAACCCTTCCCCGTAGATCTCCATGACCCCGACCGCCGCACCACCGGCGGCCGCCGCGACCAGCAGCAGTCCGGTCGTAAGGACCCGCGCCGAGTCCGCGAGGGCGCGATCGAACCCCTGGTGGTCGCCTTCCACCCGTCTCGCCACCAGCGTGGGGAAGAGGACCTCGGCGACCCGGTAGGTCGGCTCTACCAACCTGGTTCCGATCATCCAGGCGCGATTCCAGGCACCCACAGCGGGCACCGTGGAGGTGATGCCCAGGATCCAGGTCGGCGCTTGGATGCCGATTCCGCCCGCGGCGGTGCCGGGTGCGAGCTTCGCCCCGAACTTGACGATTTCCGAGAACGAGCGCCACCCGCGTCGTAACTCCTCCCGCGGGACGATCAGCCTCATGAAGCCGCGAATGACCGGGATACGCGCAACCAGGGAGGCCAGCGCCGCACCGACCTGCGCGGCTACGAGGCCCCAAACGCTCCCCCAGACGAGGCCGAGGACCACGGCGACGGCCACGTATACGAGCGCGTGCAGCAGGCGCAGCCAAAACAGCTGCCGACCGGCCTGGAACGACGCGAAGACCATGTCGACGTTCCACGACGTATTCGAGATGAGCACGTACTCGGCAAGCAGCACGAGGGCCGCGGGCACGAGGTCGGGCTGGTCGATCGGCTCGGAGAGCACGACGAACGCCGCCAGCCCCACGAGGACGGCGACCACGAGCGAGAGGGCGAACGAGAAGGCCAGCACGGGAACGAACAGGCCCGTGATCCGAGGAGCCCGGGGCGGCAGCACGGCCAGCTCTCGCACCAGAGCCGCCTGCTCCTGGAGCGTGGAGAGAGAGCCGCAGATGCCCACAGGGGCGTACGCCAGCGCGTAAAGGCCCACGACCTCGATCCCGTACGCCCGGGCGATCGCCACGCCGCTCGCCAGCCCGATCACGGCCAGCACGGCGAAACTCAGCAGGCCAAACGTGGCCCCTTCTCGATAGGACGCGCGACGGGCCTCGATGCGGCGAGAGTAGCCGCATCCCCCGCTAGGCTCCCGATGGCGAAATTGCGGTCGTGCGACTACCCTCTGATGCGACGGGTGTGGGGATACCCGCTGTAGCGACCGAGGCACGGCGGCCTGGGTTGCGGGCCTCGACCCACGCAGCAATCTAGAACTCACATGGTTCCGGAAGAAGATCCTCGAGATTTCGGCGGCGAGCTTCGCGAGCGCATCCGCGTGCTCCGCGAGGGCAAGTGGCTGCTGCTCGCCTGCGTGCTCGTGGCGGCGGGCGCGGCCGGGCTCTACTCGTACTCGAAGACGCCGGAGTACCAGTCGACGGCGCGAATCCTCGTCTCCCAGGAGGACATCGGCGCGGCCGTCGGGCTTGGGGTGCAGGCGAACGATCCGGTACGCGAGAGCGCGACCGACCTGGAGCTCGCCTCCTCACCGACGCTGGCGGCGCGAGTGGTCAGGAAACTGCGGCTGAACGCCAATCCCGACGTGCTGCTCGAGAAGGTCGAGGCCGAGGCTCAGGGCAATTCGAACGTCCTGGCCTTCACGGCCACGGATACCCAGCCGATCCGGGCCGCCCGTCTGGCCAACGCGTTCGCCAGGGAGTACGCCGCCTTCCGCGCAGAGCAGGATCGACGACGAGTGACGAGGGCCCTCGTGGGGGTTCAGAGGCAGCTGGACGTCGCCAGCCGGAGCGGCATCGACTCCGTGCGCCGGAGGCGCCTGGAGGCACAGGCTCAAGAGCTGGAGCTATTGAAGTCCCTTCAGACGGGCGACGTCGAGGTCATCCAGAGCGCGAGGCTCCCAACCAGTCCATCCAGTCCCAAGCCGGCACGCAACATCGCTCTCGGGGTGATCTTCGGGCTTCTGCTCGGCACCGGCCTTGCCTTCCTGCGCGCGAAGCTGGACCGCAGGGTCAAGCGCGAGGAGGACGTCCGGACCCTCCTGCCCGGCATCCCGATCATCGGCTCGCTGCACCTGTCGGACAGCCGGGAGGACATGGAGCTTCAGGTCGACGCCTTCCGCAACCTGCAAACCAACCTCGACTTCCTCGACGAGGACAACTCCCTGCGCTCGCTGCTCGTTACCAGCGGGGCTGGGGGCGACGGCAAGTCGACAACGAGCCTGAACCTGGCGCTGGCCATGGCAGAGCACGACGACCAGGTCATCCTCATGGAGGCGGACCTGCGACGCCGCGGCTTGACCAAGCGCCTTGGGCTGACCGACCGCCCGGGACTCTCGAACCTGCTGAGCGGCTCCGGTCCGATGGAGGAATACCTCGAGGACCTCTCGATCAGCGGCTCGGCCTGGAACGGCAACAAGGGCCCGGGAATCGCGCTCTCTGGCATCGTCACGCTGCTCCCCGCCGGCCCCGTGCCGCCCAATCCGCAGGCACTGCTGAGCAGCCCGAGCCTCGATGCGCTCCTGGCCCAGGCCAGGAAGCGCGCCGACAAGGTCATCATCGACGGAACGCCGCTGGGGCCGATCAGCGACATGCTGCACGTCGCCCGCCGCGTCGACGGCGTCGTGCTCGTGGTGAGGCTCAATCACTCCCGTCGCGACCAGCTCGAGCGCCTCAAGCAGCAGCTCGAAACCGCGGGTGTCCGCCCGATCGGGATCGTGCTCTTCCAGGCCACTGCGGGCGAGCCGGCGTACCGGCCCGAGATGTGAGCATCCCGGGTGACCGGGATAGACCCACAGTAAGCGCGATCCTCATGACGACGGGTCCGAACGCGGCCTTGCGTCGCGCGGTCGAGTCCGTGGTCGAGCAGGACTACCGGCCGCTCGAGCTCGTGATCTACGGCAACGGCGCCTCGGTCGATTCGTTCGAGGGGCCCCATGAGGCCGACGTGCCGGTCCGGCTCGGGAGCTCCGGCGCCAACCTCGGGGTGGCCGGCGGTCGCAACGCGGCCGCACGCCTGGCCACCGGGGACATCCTGCTTTTCATCGACGACGACGCCGTGCTCCTGGAGGGCTCCCTCCGCAGGGCGGTCGACGCGATTCGGTCGTCCTCGGCCGTGGGCGCCGTGGCCTTCCGGATCGTCGATCCGGACCTCGGGACTCCTGCGCTCTGGTACTACGCCTACGATCCCGCGGTCTGGAGCGGTCGCCCCTTCGAGGCATCCTCGGTGATCGGATGCGGGAACCTGATCCGTCGCGATTGCTTCGAGCGGCTGGGCGGCTTCTGGGACGGGTACTTCCGAGAGCTCGAGGAGATCGAACTGAGCTGGCGCCTCCTCGACGCCGGCTGGAAGATCCGTTACGAGCCCGAGGCCGTGGTGAAGCACTCCGACCGCACGCACGGCGAGCACTTCAGCCACCTGCTGGCGAGCAACCTGATGATGTTCTGGCGCCTCTTCCCGCTTCCACTCGCGCTGCGTCAGTCGGCGTTCATGCTGTCGTACTTTCTCGTCAAGGCGGTGCGCCTAGGGCGCCTGGGGGAGCTGACGCGGGGAATCGCGCTCGCCGCCGCGGGCGCGCGGCGGGTGGCTCGGGAGCGGTTTCCGCTGAGCGCCCCGACGGTGCGGTATCTGCGCCGGGTGCACGCGTGCCAGAGCTTCGGCAAGCGACTCCAGTGGTCGCTGCGGCCTCTGCCGCCGCCGCGACCGTTCGGCGATCAGCCGGTCGCGGTCGGGGGCTCGTTTCGGCCGGAGCGCTGACTGACTCCGACGATCCCGCCACACAGGGCCGCGAGCGCGAACACCACCGGGCCGTTGCCCCTGACGTGGTCGAACGCGCTTATGCCCATGAACACCGCGATGACCGCGAACGCGGCCGTTGCATAGGGCCGGACTCCCGGCACCTTCCTCGCGCGCAGCATCGCGGCCGCGAGCACCACGAGGGTGGCAATCCATAGCAACGCGCCCGTGTAGCCCAGCTCGACGGCGAACTCCACGTAGTCGTTGTGGGCTCCCACGCCCGGTTGTCCTTCCTCAGCGCTTTCCGGGGTCTTGGTCGGATCGCTCACGAAGGCGCCCTCGAAGGGGTGAAACTCACGGCGACTGAGAGGGAGGTAGCTAGCCAGCCCATGGCCGGTCAGGGGGCTCTCCTGCGCGTAGGGGAACATCCGGCTCCAGTTCTCCGTGCGCCACTCGAGCGAGTCGGCCGTGTAGCCGGCGGAGCCCGAGAGGTCCTGAAAGCGACGCTCCACGCTGCCGATGAACGACGGGAGCGCGAGCAAGGCAAGGACCGCTCCGATCGCCATTGTGCCCAGGAGCCGGCGATACTCCATCGCCGCCACCAGGATCACGAGTACCGCGAGCCCGACCCATGCGGAGCGCGTGTAGGTGAAGAACAGACACGCGGTAGCGATCGCCAAGCCGACCGACAGCACCGCTCGCAGTAGCCGGTCGCGCGTCTCGAGTAGAGCGACCAACCCGAGCGCCACCACAATCAGGAGGAAGAAGGCGAAGCCGTTGGGATGCACGAACGTCGAAGGCGGGGCGGTATGGGACGCTCCGCCCTGTCCCCTGCCCACCAGCCCGGAACCGGTCACCAGCTGCCAGAGCCCGACCGCTATGGGGAGCACCGCCGACGCAAGAATGATCGTCACGATGCGTTGCAGGTCGCTCACCTCACGAGTCACCCAGACCGCCAGCCAGAAGAGCACGATCAGCGCCCCGAGGCGAACCCAGGTTCGGAACGCATCGGCCGGCTCCGGGGCGTAGCTGACGGACAGGAGGGCGAGAGCCAGCAGCAGGAGGAAGGGGAGCGCGGCGCCCTTGGCAGGCAGCCGGGGCCGCTTGACAAGGAGAGCGAGGCCGCCGGCGAAACACAGCGCTCCGGCGATCACGCCGGCGAGGTTGATGGACCCGAGGCTTATCAACGAGCCGCTCGAATCGAGGCTCGGCCGCACGAGCAGGGTCCCGAAGAGGACGAGCCCGGGCCATGCCATGGTCGCGAGGGCGCCGACGATGAGGCCGGTGAGCCCGACCAGAACGACCGGAACGGCCCCGGCGGCCAGGCCCACGGCCGCGCTGAGAGCGCCTATGGCGCCCGCCGAGGCGATGCGCTCGGCCCCTCCGCCGCCCGTTCGCCGGGGGGCTGTGAGAATGCGTGAAGTCATGGGAGAGAGGGTCGGCCCTGCCCGAAACGAGCGTATCTGATGGTCTCACAGCTCTCGCCGGGTGGCCAGCGCTACTGCCTCGTGTCGTCGAGCGGCGGGCACCTGCTCCAGCTGCACGCCATGCGCTCGATCTGGGCGGATCACGACCGGTCGTGGGTGACCTTCGACAAGGAGGACGCACGCTCCCTTCTCAGCGGCGAGCGAGCTCACTGGGCCGCATTTCCGACGAATCGCAACCTGCCGAACCTGTTGCGGAACTTCGCCCTCGCCTGGCGGGTCCTGCGATCGGAGCGCCCTGACGTCGTCATCTCCACGGGGGCGGGGGTGGCGATCCCCTTCTTCGTGCTCGGCCGGCTGTTCAAGGCCGTCCTCGTCTACGTCGAGGTCTACGACCGCATCGACAGTCCGACGCTGTCGGGCCGCATCTGCCATCGCTTCGCGCACCTATTCGCGCTCCAGTGGGACGAGCAGCGCCGCTTCTACCGGCGCGGAGTGGTCGTGGGTCCCGTGCTGTGATCTTCGTGACGGTCGGAACCCACGAGCAGCCGTTCGACCGGCTCCTGCGTGAGATCGATCGCCTGGCGCAGGCCGGCGAGCTGCCCGACGAGGTGTTCTGCCAGACCGGCTACACGTCGTACGAGCCGAGCGTCCCCCACTCGTCCATGTTGAGCTACGACGAGATGCAGGAGCGGGTCTCGCGGGCGTCCCTGGTCGTGAGCCACGGGGGGCCGGGGGGCATCATGCCCGTGCTCGCCCAGGGCAAGCCGCTGGTCCTGGTCCCGCGCCGCCACCGCTACGGCGAGCACGTGGACGACCATCAGGTGGCTTTCTGCCGCCGCCTGGGCACCGAACGCGGCCTACCCGTCGTCGAGGACATGGACGCGCTGGCTCCGGCCATCAGCCGAGCGCTCGCGCGCGGCGGCCGCGGCGAGTCCCCGGGCGCCGAGCCAGAGGCGGCCGTGGCCGAGATCGGGCGGCGCATCGGCGCCCTGCTCTCCGAGCGGCGCTAGAGCAGCCGTCGCACGAACCGCAAGAAGGTCCTGAAGTCCTGCCTGAGGGTGGGGTAGCCGTTGTAGCCCTTGCCGGTCTTGCGAGGCCCGTAGAGCCACCAGGCATATCCCAGCCGGTACTTCTTGAAGAGCGCCACCTTGTCCTCGATCCACCGCGCGGCGGAGGGGTTCGCCGGGTCGATCCCGAACTCTCCGATCCAGACCGGGATCCCGGCCGCCCGCATGACGTCGAGGTTGACGCGCAGGTGGGCCTCGAGCTCGGGCGCGGCGGCGCTGTCGTAGATCCTGTCGGGCTCCTCGCGGTAGGCCCGCTCCCCCGTCGGGCGATAGCCCTCGCCGGCGCCGCCGGCGTAGTAGTCATGCAGCGAGAAGACGAGGTTTCGCTTGTCGCGCAGGAGCCCCAGGTCGGCCCCCACCATCGAGGAGTTTCCGAAGCTCGGCTCGATCATCACGATCTTGCTCGGGTCCACCTCGCGAACGGCCCGGATGAGCGAGTCGAACATGCGGAGGATTCCGTTTTGGTCGGGCGGGTAGCTGGGAGGCTCGTTCACCAGGTCGTAGGCGGCCACCGTGCGGTCGTGCCGGTAGCGCCTGGCCAGCATCCGCAAGTAGCGGGGCGCGTTGTCCTGGACGGCCCGTCTCAGTGCCGCCCCGCTCTCGGTGGGGTCCCAGCGATCCTGCTCGCTCAGCGTGGGACGTGCCCAGCGCGGGACGTAGCGGGTGCCGTCGAAGAGGTGGATGGGGTCGAGGACGACGTACAGGCCGGCCCGGCGGGCGTTCCGGACCGCACGATCGAGCGTCCTGAGGGCGACCCGGTTGAAGCGACCGCGAGCCGGCTGCATGCGCGACCAGTAGACGACGAAGCGGACGACGTTGAAGCCCCTCCGCCGGATTCGCCGATAGTGCCGGCGGCTCCAGGTCCCGCCACCCGCGCTGAACACGGGGATCACGTTGAAGCCCCGCAGCAGCACCTCCCGGCCGCGCGAATCGACGATCGACTTGGCGGTCGTATGCAGCCGGCCCGGAAAGGCCGCCCGCTTCTTGCCGGGCGCCGCGCCGGCCGCCTCCACCCGCCCCCCGACCACGAGCAAGGCCAGCAGGACCGATATGACGACGGGGTAGCTGAGACGGGACACGGTCGCGGGGCGGCCTAGAGCAACCGATCGACGAACGGCCTGAAGTCCCGATTGTTGTCCTCGAGGGTCGGAAACTCGTTGTTGCTGCCTCCTTCTCCCCGGACCCCGTACAGCCACCAGGCGTATCCCAGCCCGTACTGCTTGAACAACGCGACCTTGTCCTCGATCCAGCGGTCGGCCGAGGGTCCGTCGGGATTGACCCCGAACTCTCCGATCCATACCGGTATGTCCTCTGCCTCCATCAGGGTCAGGTTCACGCGCAGGTGTGCCTCCAGCTCCGCGAACGAATCGCTCTCGTAGGTCGTGTTTCCACCTCCGGCGGCGATTCCCGTCGCGTCGTCGTAGCGGAAGTCGGCCTCACCGGATGGGGTGTAGCCGTCGCCCGCGCCGCCGGCGTAATAGTCGTGCATCGAGAAGACGAGGTTTCGCTTGTCGCTCAGCAGTCCCAGGTCGGCCCCCACCATCGAGGAGTTCCCGAAGCTCGGCTCGATCATCACGATCTTGCCTCCGTCGACCTCGCGCACCGAGCGGATGAGCGAGTCGTACATGCGCAGGATCGCGTTCTGGTCGACCGGGACGCTCGGCGGCTCGTTGACGAGGTCATACGCGGCGACGGCGCGGTTGTCCCGGTAGCGGGCCGCCATCATCCGCAGGTAGGGCACAGCGTTCTCCTGAACGGTCTCCCGCAGAGCGGCCGACGTCTTCTCGGCGTCCCACCTCTCGGTCTCGTCCAGATCGGGGTGAGCCCAGGCCGGGACGAAGCGCGTGCCGTCGAACAGGTGAACCGGGTCGAGGACCACGTACAGGCCGGCCTTTCGGGCGTTCGCGATCGCCTCGTCGAGAGTCTCGAGGGCGACCTCGTTGAACTCTCCCTTCGAGGGCTCCATGTCCGACCAGTAGACGGGGAACCGCACCACGTTGAAGCCCTTGTCGCGGATCCGTACGTAGTGGTCGGCGGCCGGCGTGCCGCCCTCCGCGCCGTACACGGGAAGCAAGTTGAACCCGCGCAGGAGCACCTCGTTGCCGTTGTCGTCGACGATCGCGCCGGAGTCGGTCCGCAGTTGGGCGGGATACGGCACGCGGGGGCCCCCTTCGCCGCCGGCGAAGGCCAGGAGGACGCCCGCGCCAAGGAGCGCGAGCGCTACGAGTAGCCCTGCCAGGGCACGCCCGCCCACGACGCGGACCCTAGCTGGCGCGAGCGGCGATCTCTTGCAGTCCGCGGGCCAGCTCGCGAGCGAGGACGTCCCAGCGGTAACGGCTCACTTCGCTGCGCTTCTCTTCCAGGCTGGGCGCATCCGGCTGGATGGCCCTGGCGACGCCCTCCGCGAACGCCGCGGGCTCGTACGGCACCACGGTGACGGCATCCCAGTCGCCGACCTCCTCGAGGCCGCGGGTCCCCTCCGGTGTGGAGACGATTCGCCTTCCGCGGGCCAGGTACTCCATCAGCTTGTACTTGGAGCCCCCGAAGTGCATGGCGTCGGACGGGTAGGGGAGGAGGCAGACGTCCGCATGATCGAGCCAGGCGCCGACCTGCTGGAGGCCGTGGTAGCGAAGGACGCCGGCCTGGGGACCGTCATCCGTGCCCACAACGTGCAGGGCCAGATCCGGGACCCGCTTGTCGAGCTCGCGGGCGATCTCGCCGAGGAACTCGAGCGCGCGGCGGTTCGACGCCGACGAGGCGGCGGGCAGGATGGCGAGGGCGTGCGCGGCCGCGGGCTCGCCGTCGAAGGGCGCCACGGGGGCACGCGGCGCCTCGAACATCACGTGATCGAACCCGTTCGGGACCACGTGCGGCGGGTGCTCAGGGTGGTACCGCGCCACGATTTCGTCGGCAAGCCCGGGGCCTGCCGACACGATGCCTTCGGCCCGGCTGGCGAGGGCTCGCTCGGCGGCCGCGGCCCGCAGCCAGGCCAGGCGGTGGCGGAGCGCAGTCGCGGTGGGGGCCGCCTTTGCGAGCTGCGCCCACTCCACGGACGGCAGCGAGTGGAAATCGGCAGCCACCGGCACACCGCCCGAGGTCAGCAGTGCCGCTACTCCCGGCAGATTCTGATGGGCATAGATCACATCCGGGCGAAAGGCGCGCCGGGCGACGGCCGTTGCGCGGCCGATCTTGCGCAGGGACTGGGCGCCGGTCGACCAGGCGGGCCCGTACCGGACCCGCGAGCAATCGATCCCGACGTGGGCCACCTCGAATCCGTCCTCGGCCATTCCCCGTCCCAGGTAGAAGGGACGACCGAACTGGCCGAACGGCTTCTTCGAGTCGAGGTTGGAGACGATCAGAACGCGCATGGGGAAACGCTCAAGACTATTTGACGACCTGCGGCCGGTCGAAGGCGTTCGCGCCGGGGATGATCGGCGCGGCGTCGGTCCCGAGCCACTGTTCCAGCAGCGAGCAATACAGGGCGCGGAAGTCGCTCGTGGAACGCAGGTTCTGGCCGCTGTCGAGCGTGGCCAGCCCTGGGAACTCGCCGACCATCCGGCCGCTGGCGCGGCTCCCGATGAGGAACGCCAGCCCGCCGGCCCCGTGATCGGTGCCCTTCGAGCCGTTCTCCTGGGGGCGGCGACCGAACTCGGACCAGACCTGCACCAGCACCCTGTCCGCCACGCCGCGCTCCTCGAGGTCGCGCTGGAACGCGAGCAGGCTGTCCGCCGTCGTCTTCAGGCCCGTCTCGAAGCCCCAGGCCTGGTTGGCGTGGGTGTCGTAGCTGCCCGCCGCGCGCAAGGAGACGCAGCGGAGGGGGAGGCCCGCGGCGATCATGCCCGCCAGGCCGGCGAGCCGCAGCGCGAAGGAGTCGTTGGGATAGGCGACCGCACCGCCGGCTGCGGAGAAGCCGTCGAGCTGCTGGCGAAGCGTTCCCGACCGGCGCGCCGCCTGGCGCGCCTGGCTCATTGCGGGACTGGCGCTCTGCGGCGTGCCGAGCTCGCCGAGCGTCTTCAGCATCGGCGCCGTGATCGGGTCCCACGCGC
>DATACN010000331.1:0-5468 GCA_036258995.1 Thermoleophilaceae bacterium
TCCCGACGGGCTGCACATCGCCTACGGCATCGCCCCGCTGGTCATATCGCTCGTAAGCGAGGGCATGCGCGTGGGCGTCGCGCAGCGCGAGCTCGACGCCGTCGAGGACCTCGATGCGCTCGAGCGGTCCGAGCAGGTCGCACTGGCGCGGCGGGTGGCTCTGGCGGAGGTCGGCGTAATGACGATCGGCGTCCTGCTGATCGTCACCCTGTCCCTGCGCGCATACCAGACGGGAGGCTGACGCCCGGGTCGATCCCGCCGGCGCGCTTCAAGTGGCGTCGCGCAGCCGTCGGCTTGCCCGCGCCGCGGGCGGCACCGGCCGCGTGGAGGTGGAAGCTCGCGTACCTGGACCCGAGCTCGAGCGCGCGCATGGCATAGGCGTATCCCTCGCGCGGCCGGCCGGCTCGGGTGAGAGCCCAGCCGAGCGCATCCGCAGAGGTCACGCTCGGGGCCGCGCGCCACATTCGCCTGCCGAGTCGCACGGCCCTGGCCGGGCTGCCGTAGTCGGCTTCGAGCAGCACCGCTCCGGCGTCGGGCTTGGCGCCCGCGCGAAGCGCCGCCGCCTCGGTGGCGATGGCGCGCTCGATGTGGCGCCGGGCCCGGCCGCTTCGACCGAGCTGAAGCTCGACCTCTGCAAGCAGCGCGAGGTGGTCGGCGTCCGGGCGGTCCGCCACCACACCCGCCAGTCGTGCCCTCGCGCGCCGCACCTCGCCCGCGCGCAACTCTGCGCGCGCCAGGCCGAAGCGCGCGTCGACGTAGCCGGGCAGGCGAGCCAGGGCTAGCCGGTAGGCCGCCGTCGCGGCGTGCGGCGCGCCGCGGTCGAGCTGGAGGTCTCCCAGGAGCGTTTGCACGTAGGCGACCTGCTCGGCCGCCTCGCCGCCCGCGGAAGCCGCCAGGCTCATGGCCTCGACGGCGCCGGAGAGGTCGCCGTGGAGCTCCCTGTAGTAGGACACGCGCGCGTAGGAAGCGAGGTTGGGCTTCATGTCGACCATCTGCTGCAGTGCGCGGCCGGCGGCCTCGTAGCGGCCCAGCTCGATCAGCGAGTCCACCACCACCCCGTAGGGCCTCACCGCCTGCGGGGCGGCCCGGCGGGCACGGCGTCCGAAGTCGAGGGCCGTCCGGAAGTCGTGCCGGGAGGCTGCCACGGCGCCCATCCCGGTCAGGGCGGCGGCGTCGCGCGGGTCGCGCGCCAGCGCGAGCTCGAACACCTGCTCGGCGCGATCCTGGAAGCCGGAGTCCCCCGTCTCCCGTGAGCGCTGGAGGTAAGCCTCCCCGAGGAGGTTGTATGCCGCCGTCCGCTCGGGCCGTCGGCGGACCTCGGCCTCCAGGGCCTGGATGCGCTCGGCGCTCGAGCGTCCCGCGACCGCGCTGCCGGGCGACCCGGCCGGAACCGTGGCGGGCCCGTTCAACAAGGTGAGCGCGGCAGCCGTCGCCAGGAAGGCGACGGCTGCCGCTGCGAGCGCCAGCGGATTGAGCCGCGGCAGCGCCATCAGGGCTGCTCGGGCGTTGGCTCGTGCGGCGGCTCCACCCGCTTGGGGTTGGAGTCGTTCGCCGCGGTCGGGGCCGCCAGGTACGGGAACGTCGCCGAGAACGGCTTGTCGTTCTGGTCGACGCCGTCGCCCAGCGCCTTCTTGTTGCCCCGCAGGAACCCGGCGATGACGCGGACCTCGATGTCGACCACGTCGTCGGCCAGACGGCGGCCGTTCGGGAATCCGGCGTTGTCGCCGGCCAGCACCCCGAACCTGTTCGGGCTGGAGCTCGGCGGCACGCCCAGGTTGAGCTTGAGCGTGTCGGCCGCGGCCGGATTGCGCCCGATCTGAGTCAGGTTGGGGATCCCGGTGAGGAGCGCCTGCACGATGTCCGTGCGGTTGCGCTCCGGAGCATTGACCACGCCCGGATAGAGGGCGTTGATCAACCGCGCCACCTCGGGGTTGAGTGCGAACCTGCCGTAGCGCCTGGCGTCCTCATGGGGCTTCGTGCGGTTGAACTGGTCCTTCCTGCCAAGCGGAATCACGACCTCGTTGATGAGCGGGTTGCCGAGGCGCGAGACCTGCACCCAGCGGTTCCGCCGGGTGACCTCTCGCGTGCTGTTGGTCACCTCGAGCCTGCGTCGCTCGGTCGACGACCAGACGCCGATGACCGCGTTCGACTCGTTCGGCCCGGAGACAGGCCGGCGGTCGCGGGTGACCTGCGCCTCCGGCACCTGCAGCACCACCGAGTGGGTGCCGTAGCCGGCCACGTCGTCGACTCCGCCTCCCTGGTTGCCCGTGGCGACGCGGAAGTTGAGCGCGTCGAACGGAACCGTGAGGTCGATGAAGAACGGGTCGTCGCGCTGCCCGGCGAACACCTTGCCGCCGCCGCGCAGGCCGCGCACGGCCTGGCTCGCGACCGCCTCGTAGTTCGGGATCGTCTTCCTTCCGGCGTTGTTGGGGGCCGTCGGAAGGCCACGGCCGATCACGTGCCTGCCCGTCAACCGGCCATGCCGGTTGTACCTCTCGCGCGTGACCGAGTAGGTCTGCCGCACATTCAGGTCGGCGTCGCCCAACGAGTCGACCGTGGGCTTGGCGTACAGGTACGTGTTGCGGTCGCGGATGTGCGTCCGGAACCGGAACAGGTACCTGACGTCCGCGCGCCCGTCGCCGGTGTTGTCGACGTTGATGTAGTAGCGCGCCTTCGGATCGAACGAATAGAAGTTCGGGCCGCCGGACGGGTCCTCGAACGGGATCCAGTTGCTTGCGATCGTCACCGAACCCGGGGCGTCGTCAGCCGTCCACGCGTAGAGGTCCGTGTCGTCCGCGGTCGGATCCATGGACGTCAGCGGCGCCTCGCGGTGACTGGAGCCGATGCTGAGCGGGACTGCCATTGCGGCGGCGACCAGCGCCGCCAGGATCGAGAGCCTCTTCATGCGAGTCCTCCTTGGGGGTGGCTTGTGAGGCTTCGCAGCCGGCGCGAGGGCGGATCATCCACCCGCTGCTGGATACTGCTCCCGGGCATGGAGGGGTTCGGCAAGCGGGAGCACTCCATCAAGGCGGACCTGGCGCGCTTGAAGGAGGCGCGCGACTTCGCCGAGCGGGCGGCGGAGGACTTCGGCTTCGACTCGAGCGGCTGCTACCAGCTCAAGCTGGCCATGAGCGAGGCGGTGACCAACGCGATCCAGCACGGCTCGTCGTCGGAGGACGATCCCATCGACCTGCGAGTCGAGGCCGAAGGGGAAGCGCTCACGTTCTACGTAAAGGACACGGGGACGTTCGTGGAGAAGCCGCTGGCCGGCGCCGACTCCTTCCCCGAGAGCGGCCGGGGCCTGGAGTTCATGCGGCGCCTGATGGACGATGTGGAGCTGCGGCCGGGGGAGGACGGGACTCTGCTGCGGTTCGCGAAGCGGCCTGCGCCCGAGGCCTGAGCTGTCAGGGCTCGACCTCGAGGGCGCCCACCATGCCGAGCTCCTCGTGGTCGCCGACAGTGCAGACCATCCGGTAGCTGCCGAGGTCTAGCTTGATCCACGCCGCGCGCGTGCGCCCGCCCTCGAACGTGGGAGTGCCGCCCACCTCACGGCCGTCCTTGAACAGCTTGAGGTTGTGCGCCAGCGAGCCGCGGTTGTCGAGCGCGACGTTGACCTGGGCGGGTCCGCCGGCGAGCACCACGTTCGAGGGGTCGAAGCTGTACTCGCGACCCACGACCCGTATCCGGCCCTCCTCGGCCGGGAAGGTCTCCGTGCGCCCCTCGCCCTCGTCGTCGCCTCCACAGCCGCTCGCCAGGCAGGCGCAGACGGCTATTGCCACGGCGGGGCGGCGCATGGGGCGGCGGATAATATGCCGCGCCGTGGCCCGGCCAACGACCCTCGCCCGCGCCGGCGCGCTGGCGCTCGCAATCGCCGCCGGCGGCTGTGGCGGTGAGGTCACCGTGCCCGACCAGGACGCCTCCGCACGCCGTGGAGCGGTCCTGTTCAACGAGCGCTGCAGCGGCTGCCACAGCATCGACTCGGCCAACTCCTACGGATCCAAGCCGCCCGGCGAGATCCAGCCGGGCGAGCGCACCAACGGTCCCAACTTCAACGTGCGCCGGGTGCAGAAGAGCGAGGTGCTGTTCGCGATCCGCAACGGCGGCTTCTCCGGGGCGATCATGCCCGCCAACATCGTGGTCGGCCAGGACGCGGAGGACGTGGCCGACTTCCTCGACAAGTACTCGGGGAAGAAGCTGGAGGGCGAGCAGACCTTCCCCGGTCAGCAGAACCAGCCCTAGGGCCGGGAGGTCGGGCTGCTCGACCTGAGGGAGCTGAGGCGGGACCCGGAGCGGGCGCGGGCGGCGCTGGCGCGGCGGGGGGCGGCGATCGAGGACCTGCTCCAGCTGGACAAGCGCCGGCGCGAGCTGCTGCCGGAGCTCGAGGCGCTGCGGGCGGCGAAGAACGAGGCAAGCAAGCGGATCGGCGAGCTGCAGCGGTCGGGTGAGGATGCGTCCGAGGCGATCGCCGAGGTGCGGGCGAACAGCGCTCGCGAGAAGGAGCTCGACCAGGAGCTCGGGTCCGTCCAGGACCGGCTCGACTCCGCCCTCGCTGCCCTGCCGAACCTGCCGGATCCGTCGGCACCCGACTCGGATGAGGTGCTTCGAGAGGTGGGTGAGGCTGGTAAAGCGGGTCGCGACCACCTCGAGCTGCTGGGCGATCTGGTCGATCTCGATGCCGGCGCGCGAGTGGCCGGGTCGCGGTTCGCCTACCTGAAGGGTCCGCTGGTCCTGCTCGAGTTCGCGCTGGTCCGGTGGGCGCTCGACGTCCTTGGCGAGCGCGGGTTCACGCCGGTGGTGCCCCCGGTGCTGGTGCGCGAGGAGGCCTTGTACGGGACCGGCTTCCTGCCCGACACCGAGCAGCAGATCTACCGCGTGCCCGACGACGACCTGTACCTGGCGGGCACCTCGGAAGTGCCGCTGGCGTCGCTGCACGGGTCGCAGATTCTCGACGAGGCGATGCTGCCGCTCCGCTACGCGGGCTTCTCGACCTGCTTCCGGCGGGAGGCGGGCGCGGCCGGCAAGGACACGCGCGGGATCTTCCGCGTGCACCAGTTCGACAAGGTCGAGATGTTCACGTTCGTGCGGCCGGAGGACTCGCCCGACGAGCACGAGCGCCTGCTCGCGATCCAGGAAGAGATCCTCCAGGCGCTCGAGCTGCCCTACCGGGTCGTGAACATCGCGGTCGACGACCTGGGGGCCTCGGCGGCAAAGAAGTACGACCTCGAGGCGTGGTTCCCGGGGCAGCGCCGCTACCGCGAGATCACCTCGTGCTCCAACACGACGGACTACCAGGCGCGCCGGCTCGACGTTCGCTTTCGCCGCCGTGGGAAGCACCTCGAGCACGTGCACACGCTCAACGGCACCGCGATCACGGCTCGCGCGATGATCGCGCTGATGGAGAACTTTCAGGACGAGGGCGGCTCCATCGCCGTGCCGGTCAGCACAGGGCCGAGGCGTCTCGGCTCTCC
>DATACN010000332.1:0-2937 GCA_036258995.1 Thermoleophilaceae bacterium
AGGTCCTTGAGCCCCAGGGCGTCCTCGAGGAGCGGACCCGCCTGGCCCTGGTCGAGCAGGATCTGCTGGAACGCCGAGCAGGTCGCGAGGAGCATGAAGCGGCGGAAGGGACCCTGGGCGTCGCTGGTCGAGAACATCGACGCGGTGTTGTGGGCGATCCAGCCGAGCCAGAACAGGTAGCCCTCGTTGCGCTTCAGGTCCTGGCCCGGATCGCCGGTCAGCTGCTCCTTGCCGCCCGGGTTGTAGGCCAGCATGTTGAAGAAGCGGTTGAGCTCGTAGAAGCTCTCTCGCAGGTCGGGTTGGGCGTTCCCGAGGTTGCGCGCGGCGGGTTCGAGGTCCCCGAGGTACGGTCGCGCCGCCCGCACGAACGGACGCACCCGAGTCCGCAGCACCGGCTCGCCCTCTTCGGCCAGCGGGCGCAGCTCGAGGTTGGACGGGTGGATGCGCCTGACCGCCGGGCGCAGCGCGCGGAACGCGGGCCGCGCGACCTGACCGAGCTCGTTGACCTTGATCAGGGTGCTCTCGGTCTGCGACAGCGCAGAGGGCAGGCGGGACACGGCCAGCGAGATGCGCTGGTCCTCCTGCGCCAGGCGGGAGAAGACGGTCTCGGAGTTGCGGACGAGCGAGGCGAGCGAACGGTCCTCCCGCGACAGGCGCGTCATCGTCGAGCCGTAGTTGTGAATCAGGCGCGACAGGTTGCGCTTGCGCTTCACGACCTCGGTGTTGAGGGCATCGAGGTCGCGGTGCAGGGGGCCGAGCCTGTAGAAGACCTGGCGCAGGTCGTGGCGGCGGTCCTTGAGCCCCTTGCCGGCGCCGTTCAGCAGCAGCTTGAGGTAGGCGCGCGTGTCGGCGTCGAGCACCTTGAGGATCTCGTCCGCATTGGTGTCGGGCGCGGTGTTGGCGGCGCTCACGACCTCGCCCTCCTTGACCGCGGGCTCGGAGCGAGAGCCGGGGTCGAGGGCCAGGAACATGTCCTTCAAGCCGGTGCGCGGCCGCAGCAGGACGGTCGCGTCCCGCCGGACGAGCGTCTTGTACTCGGAGTCGAGGTCCATTCGCACGAGTGCCTTGCCGTCCTCGAGCTCGACCTTGCCGACGTCGCCGACCCGCATGCCCGCGACCCGCACGGTCTGGCCCTGGCCCGGGGTCACGCCGCGGGCGTTGGCCATCTCCACCCAGATCTGGGTCGGGCTGTCCTGGATGAGCGGGAAGCGCAGGCGCTGGTTGGACAGGATGTACGCGGCGATCGCGACGGCGATTACGACCATGCCGACGATCGCGATGAAGTCCCGAAGGTGGGAGCGGATGGCGCTTCTCATCGGCCTGCCTCCCGCTTGACGATCCGCCCCTGCTCGTTCCGCATCAGGCCCATGCGGCGCAACTGCATGCGTTCGCCCAGGCCCCACCAGACGTGCGGATCAAGCGCCGGCAGGCCGCGTCGCGTGCGACTCACGTACTCGCGCAGGCGGCGATACAGCTCCGGCCTCGCCCGCTCGCGGGCGGCGACGGACCGGGGCAGGGGCAGCGTCGGCTCGGGGTCGGTCTGCTCGGGAGCGGGGCCGCCGGGAGCGTTCAGGTCCGGCGGCTCCTGGTTCTCGCAGGGCACGTTCGGCCGGTACGGGGGCTGGCTCTCGGGCCTGGCCGGGCGCACCCCGTTGATCGGCAGCATCGTCTGGCCGTACAGCCGCTCGCCGGCCTCTCCGGTCGAGACAACAGTGGTCGGGCCCCCGCCGCCCTGGGTGCGGAAGAAGGACGAGTTCGCGTCGCTCAGGCGGCTCTCGCCCGCCAGGCCGACGAACGCCGGGCCCGTCTCGTGGTACCAGGGGCGTCCCGAGTGGTGCTCGAAGTCCGGGTCCGGGACCGGGGTCTTCGCGAAGGGCACGAGCACGCTGTGCTGGCAGGAGGCCAGGGCACGGTTCTGGGCGAACGTCGCCGGCGAGCGGGTGTTCAGGCGGGCCAGGGAGGGCACCGCGCCGGCGAGCTGCCGGCTCAGGCCGCGCAGCTCGGACTCGGAGAAGAGGCGCCGCAGCTGGCGCACGAACGGGATCTGAGCGTCGAGCGTGGGCGAGGACGACCGCGCGCCCGGAAGCGCGTCGCGCGCGAAGCCGCGGATCTCGGGCAGCGCCCGGTTCAGCGACGCCAGAGCCGGACGCCCCTCGCGGAAGACGTCACGCAGCTCCGGGATCGCCGCACGGAGGTTGTCCTCCTGGCGGGCGAAGCCGGAGATGGTGTCGTTCAGGCCGGTGACGAGGTCCTTGAGCTTCTCCTCATCCCGGGACAGCGCTCCGAACACCCGACCCTGGCCGTTGAGCACACGAGTCAGGTCGTGCGGGCGACGGCCGAGCGTGGCGTCGTTCACCTGGGAGGTGTTGCGGTAGGCGTCCTCCCAGTGCTTTACGGCCAGGTTGAACCCGGCCGCGCCCTCGCGCTTGAGCGCCTGGGAGTACTCGTAGAGAAGCGTCCGCAGGTCCTCTCGGGTCTCGGACTGAAGCGTCGTGAGCACGTGTGAGAACTGCACCGGCGCGGCGGTCTGGTTGGGCGGGATGGTGCCGCCGTCCTCCAGCTCCGGCGCGGTCGGCGTGCCGGGCTCCAGGTCGACGAAGTAGTTGCCCTCGAGGAACAGGCGCGAGCGCACCTTGAGCTCGGCGTCGCGCTTGATCGGCAGGCCCTTGTCGCGGATCTGCATCTTCACCTTCACGAGGCCTGAGCCGTCCTCCAGCGGGCGGACGTCCACGACCTTGCCGACGTCGACGCCGGCGATCCGCACCGGCGAGCGCTTGGCGAGCCGGTTGGTGTTCTCGAACACTGCGTTCAGCTCGTAGGGGTCCGAGAACGGATTGGCCTTCGTGAACCCGAAGTACGCGAACAGCGCGATGAGCACCGCGAAAACGAGACCCGCTCTGAACGGGGTCATGCCCGCCTTCTCCCGGCCGCCCTTGG
>DATACN010000333.1:0-2660 GCA_036258995.1 Thermoleophilaceae bacterium
GATCGCCCCCTTCGACATGTCCTGCGTGGGGTAGTAGTTGCGCGACGGGCGGAGGGTGAAGCGCTCGTCTCCGCGGCGCACGTCGAGCAACTACTACCCCACGCAGGACATGTCGAAGGGGGCGATCGGCCGCTTCTTCGAGGGGGAGGCGAGCAGCGAGGTCGACGTGCGCTGGGGCCTGCGGCGGGACCTGTGGCTGGCGGTTCGGACCGACCTGTCCTCGCTCGACGGCCCGATCCGCGAGGCCAACCGGCGCTTTGCCGACGCCCGGCGTGACGTGCAGGCGCTCGTGATCGGCGCGCTCGTCGAGCAATACCGCCGCGAGCCGCCGCCGGCCGCCTTCAGGGCGATCGTCTCGCCGCTCGTCTCCTGGATCTGGATCGGCGGCGCGATCGCGGTGCTCGGCGCGCTGGTGGCCGCCTGGCCCTCGCCGGAGGCCCGCCTGCGCCGCGTGCGCAGCCTCTACGCCGCCCGGGTCCGGCGCGAGCTGTCGCGCGCCTGACGAGCCCCGGTGGAGTACGCGATCGCGTTCGGGCTGCTTTTCCTGCTCGTGGCGCTGGTGGTGGCCGGGCCGTTGCGGCGCGCTGCCGGCAGGGGAGGGGAAGATCCTCGCAAGGCCGAGCTCGAAGCCGCCAAGCAGGCCAAGTACCGCGAGATCCGCGACGCCGAGCTCGACCACCGCATGGGCAAGCTGTCGGAGGCCGACTGGCGGACCGTCGACCGCGAGCTGCGCGCCGAGGCGGCGGAGATCCTGCGGCGGCTCGACGAGCTCGCCTGACCGGCCGCGTGTCGAACCGCGTAGATCCGGGCATGGGTCGCTGGGAGGGAGGAGACGCTGGGCCTGCTGGATGTCAACGACCTTGTCGTGCGCTTCGGCGGCATCGTGGCGCTGGACAGCCCGACGTTCACGGTCGAGGAAGGCGAGATATGCGGCCTGATAGGCCCGAACGGCGCGGGCAAGACAACGCTGTTCAACTGCGTCAGCCGCCTGTACACGCTCGAGTCGGGAACGATCGTCTTCGACGGCGAGGACCTCGGGGCGCGCAAGCCCCACGAGATCGCCGGGCGCGGAATCGCCCGGACCTTTCAGAACCTCGCGCTCGTGCGCGGCATGACCGTGCGCGACAACGTGCTTCTCGGCGCCCACCACCGGGCGCGCGCGGGGCTCGTGGGGTCCGCGCTCTCCCTTCCTGGGGTGCGCTCGGAGGAGCGCGAGCTGCGTGAGGAGGCCGAGGAAGTGCTGGAGCGGCTGGAGCTCGCCGACATCGCGCACTGTCCGGCCGCGGGCCTGCCGTACGTCACGCTGAAGCGGATCGAGCTGGCGCGCGCCCTCTGCGGGCGTCCGCGCCTCTTGATGCTCGACGAGCCGGCCAGCGGCCTCTCGCACGGCGAGGTGGACGCGCTGGCCGAGCTGCTGGTTGGGCTGCGAGACGAGCTCGGGCTCACTCTCCTGCTGGTCGAGCACCACATGGGCATGGTCATGCGGATCTGCGATCGCGTGATCGTGCTCGACCACGGCAGCAAGATCGCCGAGGGCGCGCCCGAGGAGGTACAGCGCGACCCGAAGGTCGTAATGGCATACCTGGGGGGCGAGGAATGAGCCTGCTCGAGGTCGAGGAGCTCGAGGCGGGCTACGGAGCGGTGGTGGTGCTTCGGGGCGTCTCCTTCGACGTGAAGGAGGGCCAGGTGGCGGCGATACTGGGGCCCAACGGCGCCGGGAAGACGACCAGCTTGCGCGCCATCTCCGGGCTGGTGGACCGCAGCGGGCGGATCGAGCTGGACGGCGAGAGCATCGCCGGCGCGAGCCCTGAGCGGATCGCTCGCATGGGGGTGGCCCACGTCCCGGAGGGCCGGGGCACCTTCTCGGGGCTGACGGTCCGCGAGAACCTGCGAGCAGGCGCCTACGCCCGGCGGGACCGATCGGCGATCCGCGAGGACATGGACCGCTGTCTGGAGTACTTCCCTCGCCTGCGCGAGCGTCTGGACGAGCGCGCCGGCAAGCTGAGCGGCGGCGAGCAGCAGATGCTCGCGATCGCGCGCGGCCTGATGATGAAGCCGCGCCTGCTGCTGCTCGACGAGCCGTCGATCGGCCTGGCGCCCGTCCTGACCCGCGAGCTCTTCCGCAGACTTGAAGCGATCGCCCGGGAAGAGCGCACCACGGTGTTGTTGGTGGAGCAGAACGCCGCCCTCGCACTCGGCATCGCCGACTACGCCTACGTGCTCGAAGCCGGGCGGATCGTGCATTCGGGCGAGGCGGAGCAGATGAGGGAGGAGGAGGTCGTTCAGCAGGCCTACCTGGGCTACTGAGGAGCGGACGTGGAGCAGCTGATCCAGACGATCATCGACGGCGTGGCCACGGGGTCCCTGTACGGGGCGCTCGCGCTGGCGGTCGTTCTGATCTTCCGCGTCACGGGGATCGTGAACTTCGCGCAGGGCGAGATGGCCATGTTCAGCACCTTCGTCGCGTGGGGGCTGCTCGAGGCGGGGCTGCCGCTGGGGGTCGCGATACTGGCCACCCTGGCGCTCTCACTGGTCGGCGGGATGCTGATCGAGCGGGTTGTGATCCGGCCGGTCGAGGGCGGCGAGGTGCTCACGCTCGTGATCGTGACCCTGGGGCTGTTCATCCTCGTGAACAGCGGCGCGGGCTGGATCTGGGGTTT
>DATACN010000334.1:0-4116 GCA_036258995.1 Thermoleophilaceae bacterium
GCGCCGACCAGGATCAGCAGGCAGGCCGCCACGAGCGTTCCGTCGTTGGTCGCGAAGGCCTCGCCGGCCCCCTCGAAGACACCGGCGTAATCCAGCGAGCCGGTCTCGTTCAGCAGCAGGAAGGCCGCCACCACGAGCCCCACATCGCCGATCACGTTCATCACGAACGCCTTGATCCCGGCGTAGGTGGCGGTGTCGCGCCGGTACCAGAACGAGATCAGCAGATAGGAGGCGGCGCCGACGAAGGCCCAGCCCACGATCAAGAGGACGAAGTTCGCGGCCAGGACCAGCAGCAGCATCGAGAAGACGAAGTAGTTGAGGTAGGCGAAGTACCTCGCGTAGCCGCGGTCCGACCACATGTAGGCCACCGAGTAGAGGTGGATCAGGAACGACACGCCGCTGACGACCAGGCACATGAACACGGACAGCGGGTCGACCAGGATCGAGAGATCGACCCGGAAGTCGCCGGTCGCCGCGTAGGTCCAGGCGGAGTCGACGTGCGCGCGCTCGTCGAGCTGCGACAGCGCGCCCAGGCTGGCCAGGAAGGAGCCGAAGATCGCGGCCGTCGCTATCCAGCCGGGCAGCCTGCCCGGCAGCAGCCGCCAGCCCAGCGACGTGACGAGCATCCCCGCGAGCGGGAACGCCAGCACGAGCCAGCCGTAGGTGGTGGGGCTCAACCGCGCAGCTCCGACATCTCGTCGACGTCGATCGGAAGCCGGTTGCGGTACATCGCGACGATGATTCCGAGCCCGATCACGACCTCACAGGCGGCGATCACCATCACGATCAGCGCGAACACCTGGCCGTCGTGACCGCCGTGCATGCGCGAGAAGGCGATCAGCGCCAGGTTGCCGGCGTTCAGCATCAGCTCCAGGCACAGCAGGATCACCAGCGGGTTGCGGCGCGTAAGCACGCCGGCGATGCCGATGCAGAAGATGAAGGCGGAGAGGACGACGAACCAGGCGATGTCCATCTGCGCCCTAGGCCTCCAGCCCGCGTCGCCTGCGAGCCAGGACGATCGCGCCGACCGCGGCCACCAGCAGCAGGAACGAGGCCGTCTCGAACGCCACGAGGAAGTCGGTCAAGAGCAGCTTCCCGATCTCGGCCGGCGTGCCGAATCCCTGGCCGCCGGAGCCGGTTGTGTCGAGCAGCTGGAGGCTCGATCCGACGACGGCGATGGTCAGCTCGATCAGCAGGGCGAGCGCGAACAGCGGCCCTAGTGCCCCGATCGCCCCGCCTTCCGGTCGCAGCGGCTCGTCGGCGCCGCCGATGTAGGCGACGATGAACACGTAGAGCACCATTACCGCGCCGGCGTACACCACGACCTGGGCGGCGGCCAGGAACTCGGCGCGCAGCAGCAGGAAGAGGACAGCCAGCGAGACCAGGTGGGACACCAGCGCGAGCACGCTGTAGAAGGGGTTGCGCAACAGCACGACGCCGAGCGCTCCGGCGAGCGCGCCCGAGGCGGCGAGGAAGAACAGGACCTGCTCGAACCACACGGCTACTCGCCCTCGCGCCGCAGGGGCGTGTGCTCCGGCGGGTCCTGGAGCAGCATCTCCTTGGTGAAGATCAGGTCCGAGCGCTCGTAGTCGGCCAGCTCGTAGTCGTTGCCCATCGTGATCGCATCGAACGGGCAGGCGACCTCGCAGTAACCGCAGAAGATGCAGCGCGTCATGTTGATCTCGTAGACGGCCGCGTAGCGCTCCCCGGCGGAGACCTGGTCGTCGGGCGTGTTCTCGGCGGCCACGACCCGGATGCACTCGGCCGGGCATGCGGCCGCGCACAGTGAGCAGCCGACGCACTTCTCGAGCCCGGTGTCCTCGAAGCGATGCAGCTTGTGCCGGCCCCGGAAGCGCGGGTAGACGGGCGTCTTCTGCTCGGGGTACTCCCAGGTGTGGTGACCCTCGGGAAGCCGCAGGAAGGTGGTTCGCAGGCCCCGGAGCGTGGCTCCGAAGGCCCGGTACGCACTGCCGAGCCCGCCCGGGGTGGGCCCGCGCTGGACTTCGATCACGTCTTCGCCGGGGCTCCAGGGGGTGGTCGTCTCGGCCATCGGCTCAGGTCACCACCAGCACGACCGCGGTGGCGAGCACGTTGAGGGTTGCCAGCGGCAGCAGGATCTTCCAGCCGAAAGACATGAGCTGGTCGTAGCGCAGCCGCGGCAGCGTCGCCCGGACCCAGATGAAGAGCATCACGCCGGCGAGCAGCTTGAGGAGCATCCAGAGCGGACCGAGAGCCTCGGGGCCCGGACCGTGCCAGCCGCCGAGGAAGCAGGCGGCGGCGATGCCCGAGATGATCACGACCTCGATGTACTCGGCCATGAAGAACGAGCCGAAGCGCATCCCGCCGAACTCCGTGTTGTAGCCGGAGACCAGCTCGGCGTCGGATTCCGGCAGGTCGAACGGCGCCCGGGCGCTCTCCGCGAAGCCGGCGACGAGGAAGATCAGGAACCCCACGAACTGGGGCACGATGAACCACATGTCGCCCTGGGCCTCGACGATGTCGACGACCGACAGCGAGCCCGCCGTCATCGCCACGCCCAGCAGCGACAGCCCAAGCGCCACCTCGTAGGAGATGAGCTGCGCCGCCGAGCGCATGGCGCCGAGGAACGAGTACTTCGATCCCGACGCCCAGCCGCCGAGCACCAGGCCGTAGAAAGCGAGCGAGCCGAACGCGAACAGGTAGAGGAGCCCGATCGGCACGTCCATGCCGTACAGCCCGATGTCGCCTCCCCAGGCGTCCTTCGGGCCGAACGGCAGGATCGCCAGCGTCGCCACGGCGGTCACGATCGAGATCACCGGCGCGATGGCCATCATCCACGGCACCGCGGTCTCGGGCGTCGACTGCTCCTTCGAGAGCAGCTTCAGCACGTCGGCGAGCGGCTGGAGCAGGCCGCGCGGTCCGACCCGGTTGGGACCGAGCCGTGACTGGAAGCGGCCCAGCATCTTGCGCTCGGCCCACAGGATGATCGGGACGATCTGGAGGATGAATACGAAGATCAGGATCGACTTCGCGATCAACACGAGCGTGCTTTCCATCAGGCCTTGGTGACCTCCACTGCTCCGGCCGGGAGGGACCCCGGTCCGAGGAACACGGTTCCGGGCAGCACGCCCGAGCGCACCACCGCGGTGGCGCGCACGCTGTCGCCGTTCATCGATATGACGAGCTCGTCGCCCGGCCGCACCTCGAGCCGGCGCGCGTCGGCGGGCGAGAGCTCGGCGTGGGGCTCGGAGGCCAGGAAGCGAAGCGAGGGCGCGTGCCTGGTCTCGCGGCCGCTCCAGAGCGAGGGAGCGGCGCCCACTCGCATTCCTTCCTGCGGAGTCTGCGGCGGATCCTCGAGGGCGTCCTCGGAGGGCTGCTCGACCGGCAGCGACGAGGCCGCGCCCCGCTCCTGCCAGCGAACGCCCTTGCCCCCGATCTCGTCGAGGCCGAGGTCGGCGTAGAACGGGATCGCGCCGGCCACTGCCGCGGTGGCCGACGCCGCGGAGCGCACCTCGAGCGGCGCCTCGAGCCGCTCGCAAAGCTCGGCCAGCACGCTCCAGCCCGGCCGGACCTCGCCCGGATGGCCGACGGCCTGGCGAACGCGCTGCACCCGCCCGTCCGGGTGGGTGACCGTGCCCTCCCGCTCGGCGTAGGACTCCGATGGAAAGACCACGTCGGCGTGCTCCTCCAGCGCGTCCGTCACGAAGTCGGCGAAGGCGACGACCGAGGTGGCCCGCCCGAGCGCTTCCGCCGTCGCGGCTGGGAGCTCCCGCTCCGCGTCGAGGTGCACGAGCAGCAGTGCCTGCACGTCGTCGCCGGCGGCGGCAAGGATCTGCTCGCCGCCCATGCCCGCGGCATCCGCGTCCTCGAGCCCCGGCCCCAGTCCGGGCAGGCAGCCCACCTCGCGAAGACCGCGCCCGTTTGCGACGGTCGGGATCTCGATCAGGCCGGACCCCTCCCGATCGGCTAACCCGAGGGCGCCGGCGAGGGCGATGAGCCCCTCGACCGCCTGCCGGCCGCGCTCGCCGCCCGAGAGGCGCTCGCCCCAGATCACGACGACGTCGCCGTCCACGCGAAGGGCGTCAGCGGCCGCCCGAAGCGCGTCGCGGCCGGAGCGATCCGTGCCGGCGCGCTCGC
>DATACN010000335.1:0-8179 GCA_036258995.1 Thermoleophilaceae bacterium
GCGCACCGCCCGCCGGCGCGCGGCTCTCCGCAGGCGGCGGCGACGGCGCCAACGGCAACGGCGCAGGTAAGGGGGTCGGGCCCAGCCGCCGCTCGCTTCCTTGGGGGGTGTGGCGAGTTTCCGTTCCATAGGAACGCAAACTCGCCTAGCCCCCTCGCGCGACCGCGCAGGAGAGGCGGGGGTGTTACGAGAGACCCCTTACCCAGCCGCCTTTCGAACGCCTGACACAATCGCCCGCATGAGATTGAGGGCCCTCCGGGGCGCGACGACCGTCGACGCGAACAGCGCGGACGCCATCCTCGATGCCGCCGACGAGCTGGTGCGCGAGGTGATGGAGCGCAACTCGCTGCAGCCGGAGGACCTCGTGAGCTGCGTGTTCACGTGCACCGAGGACCTGGACGCCGAGTTCCCGGCGGTGGCCGCTCGCCGGATGGGGCTCAGCGCCGTGCCGCTGCTGTGCGCGCGCGAGATGGACGTGCCGGGAGCGATGCCGCGGGTGATCCGGTTGCTCGTGCACTGCTACGCGGACGAGGGCAGCGAGGCGAGGCACGTGTACCTGCGCGAGGCGACAGCGCTGCGGGAGGACCTCCAGGGGGCGCAGTGAGGACGGGCCGGTGAGCCTCGAGTTCAACACCCGCATCCGGGACATCCCGGCCTACCCGGTCGCGGAGACCTACGCGTTCGACGGCGAGCTCGTGAAGCTCGCGTCCAACGAGACGCCCTGGCCGCCGCACCCGGCGGTGATGGAGGCGGTCGAGGCCCAGCTGCGCACGCTCAACCGCTATCCCGATCCGGACAAGACGCTGTTGCGCCGGCGGATCTCCGAGCGCACGGGCGTGCCGAGTGGCCGCGTGGCGGTAGGGAACGGCTCCTGCGAGCTGCTGCTGGCGGCGGCGGAGGCCATGCTCGAGCCGGGCGCGGAGGTCGTCTACGCCTGGCCGTCGTTCTCGATCTATCCGCACGTGGCGGCGATGAGCGGCGCTCGGGCCGTCACGGTGCCGCTCGACACCGAAGGCCGGCACGACCTCGAGGGCATGGCGAGCGAGGTCACGGCGGCCACCCGCATCCTGCTCGTCTGCAATCCGAACAACCCCAGCGCGACGGCCTTCCCGCCGGCTGTGGTCGACGACTTCGTCGCCGAGCTGCCGCGCCACGTAGCCGTGCTGCTCGACGAGGCCTACGTCGAGTTCTCGACGCTGCAGGACCCCGACGAGTCGGTCGAGCTGCTCGACCGCCACCCGAACCTGGTGCTGCTGCGCACGTTCTCGAAGGTGTACGGCCTTTGCGGGCTGCGGGCCGGCTACGCGCTCGGCTCCGAGGACTTCCGCCGGGCCGTCGACCGCGTGCGCCAGCCGTTCTCGGTCAACGCGCTGGCCCAGGCGGCCGCCGCCGAGGCGCTCAAGCACCAGGACGAGGTCGAGCGGCGCGTCGAGCAGACCGCCATCGAGCGCCTGCACGTCGAGTCCGAGCTGCAGGAACGCGGGCTGGAGACCACCGACAGCGAGGCCAACTTCTCCTGGGTGGGCCTGGGCGACCGCGACGAGGAGGAAGTGGTCAAGGGCCTGGCACAGCGCGGCGTGATCGTCCGCGCCGGCACGGCGCTCGGCCAGGAAGGCTGGCTACGGGTGACCTACGGGACGCGTCAGGAGAACGACCGCTTCCTGTCCGCGCTCGACGAGCTGCTCTGAAAGCTCGGCCGGTAGGGCAGCGAGTCCAGCACCCGCACTTCCCGCCCGCAGTCATCGCAGACCTCGACGAAGCGCAGCAGCGCGGCGGCCCTGTCGTAGCGGCTCGTGGGGGTGTGGAAGCCGTGGTGGCTGCACATGGCTCAGTCGAACAGGCACTCCGGGTGGACCACCAGGGCGCCCACGCTCATCCAGCTCTCGTGCCTCGACACCGTGCGGCCGCAGCGTGAGCAGCGCCCGACGGAACCTGTCCGGCCCCGAAGAGCCTGCGAGCGCGTTCGCAGGACGAGCTCCAGGCGCTCCTCCTGACGCGGGAACGAGCGGTCACGGCGCTGCTCGATCGAATCCCTGATCACGACAGACCTCCCCCGAAGTCTGGGTTCCTAATGGTTTGTTTGACATGCCCTTTTGCCGCGGCGACCAAACGCGGCAACGTGAACGCGCCGTTAAAGGGTTTGCACGGCCCGGCCGATCCGTGCTACAAGTGGCCTCGATGTCCCGCCAGTCCGCGACGCAGAACCCCTACGGCGCCCTCCCGGGCGCCCCTTCGCGCGCGTACTGGTACTGGCGATTTAGCTAGGCGTCCGGCCCCACACGCCGCATTCGCGCAGCCGCCGGACGCCGTCTTCGCACCCAGCCGTCCTCGCATGCTGAAAGAGGGACTTGAATGAACATCGAGATGATGAGCCTCATGGAAGGGCATCCGGACAGGGTCCGCGATCAACGGATCGGGCGCGCCGTCCCGCTCGTCACACCGGCCGAGGTATTCGAGGAATTACCACTGACCCGCGAGCACGCGGACGCGGTGCTGCGCGGCCGGGGGGAGGTGGCGGCGATCCTGCGCGGCGACGACGATCGGCTGCTGCTCGTCATCGGCCCGTGCAGCGTGCACGACGTGACCGCTGCGCTCGACTACGCCCGGCGGCTGAGCGCGAAGGCCGAGGAGCTGAGCGACGAGCTCTGCGTCGCGATGCGCGTCTACTTCGAAAAACCGCGCACCACGACGGGCTGGAAGGGCATGATCAACGATCCGCACCTCGACGGCTCAGGCGACGTGAACACCGGGCTGCGGATGGCGCGCGGGCTGCTCCTCGACGTGCTCGAGCTGGGGCTTGCGATCGGATGCGAGTTCCTCGACCCGATCACGCCGCAGTACGTCTCCGACACGGTCGCCTGGGGCGCGATCGGCGCGCGGACGACGGAAAGCCAGATACACCGCCAGCTCGCCTCGGGCCTGTCGATGCCGGTCGGCTTCAAGAACGGGACCGACGGCAACATCGAGGTGGCGGTCGACGCCGTCCGGGCCGCCGCGGTCGCGCACGCCTTCGCGGGCATCGACGTGCAGGGGCGGCCCGCCGTGCACCACACTCGCGGCAACCCCGACTGCCACATCATCCTGCGGGGCGGACGCGGTGCGCCTAACTACGGCCCCGAGACCGTCGCCGCCGCCCTCGCGAAGCTCGAGGCGGCCGGGTTGCCTAGACGGGTCGTAATCGATGCCTCCCACGACAACAGCGGCAAGGACGCCAGTCGCCAGCACGCCGTGGTCGCCGATCTGGCGGACCGGCTTGCAACGGCGAACGGCTCCATCATGGGCGTGATGGTCGAGTCGTTCATCGAAGGCGGGCGTCAGCAGCTCCACTCAGGGGGCGGGCTTACGTACGGGCAGTCGATCACCGACGCCTGCCTGTCCTGGGAGGAGACCGTCGGCGTCATGGACGAGCTCGCGGCCGCCGTGCGACTACGGCGCGCGGGAGGCTGACGCCGCCGCGATGAGGATCGCCGTCCTCGGCGTAGGGCTGATAGGCGGTTCGATCGGCCTGGCCGCGAAGGAGCACGTCGAGGACGCCGAGGTGGTGGGTTTCGGGCGCAGCCCGGAGCGGCTGCGGCGCGCGCAGGAGCTCGGGGCCGTCGACTCGACCGCCGCCTCGGTAGAGGAGGCGCTCGCGGGGGCCGAGGCCTGCTTCGCTTGCGCTCCGGTCGGGGCCCTGCCCGAGCAGGTGGCCGAGGCGCTCGCGGCGGCCGGCGGCGACTGCGTCGTAAGCGACGTGGGCTCCACCAAGCGCGAGCTGGTGGCCACGATCGACGACGAGCGCTTCATCGGCGGCCATCCGATCGCCGGCGCCGAGACGTCCGGCGTCGAGCACGCCAGCGCCGACCTCTTCCAGGGTGCGGTCTGGTACCTGACGCCGGGCGAGCGTTCGTCGGGCCTCCTGTACGAGCGCCTGCACCGGCTGATCGTGAGCTTCGGGGCTCGCCCTGTGGCGATCGACGCGCAGACACACGACCGGCTGCTGGCCACGGTCAGTCACCTGCCGCACGTCCTGGCGAACGTGCTCGTCTCTCAGGCCTCCCGGGTGCTGGCCGGCGAGGACGAGCCGCTGCCGCGGGTGGGCCCGAGCTTCCGCGACGCCACCCGGGTGGCGGGCGCGAGCTCGGAGATCTGGACCGACATCTACCTCGCCAACCGCGAGGCGATCGCCGACGAGCTCGAGGAGACCTCGGCTCGCCTTCGCGATGTCGCCGGCTCGCTGCGCGACGGCGATCCCGGGGCGCTCGCGGACTGGAACGACCGGGCACGCGAGGCCCGCCGCCGGCTGCTCGAGGCCGATCTGGTCGGAGGACCGGTGCACCAGCTGCGCCTGACGGTTCCGAACCGTCCAGGTATCGTCGCGCAGGTGGCGCTGGCGCTCGGCAAGGCGGACGTGAACATCGTCGACCTGGCCCTGGCTCCGGCGGCCGACATGCGCAGCGGAGCGATGACCCTCTGGATCGCCGGCGACGACCAGGCGGCCCGCGCCACGGAGTTGATCGGCGAGCTCGGCTTCCCCGTAGCCGAATCGTGACCGCGTCCCGGTTCGCGCCCTCGGGGTCGCTCACCGGGACGTACCGACCGCCCGCCGACAAGTCGATCTCGCACAGAGCCGCGCTGTTCGCGGCCATGACCGACGAGCCGGTGCCGATCGAGAACTACCTCGTCTCGGCCGACACGCAGTCGACGCTCGACGCGCTGCGCACGCTCGGAGCCGGAGTGGAGGAGGGAAGCGACGGCCCACTGGTGGTGCGCGGGGTCGGGCTGCATGCGGCGCTCGAGGCCACGGGCGGCCGGCTCGACGTCGGCAACTCCGGCACGCTGCTTCGCCTGCTGCCGGGCTGGCTCGCGGGGCAGCCCGGCGGCAGCTGGACGCTCGACGGCGACGAGTCGATCCGCCGGCGGCCGGTGGACCGGGTCGTCGAGCCGCTCGTGCAGATGGGGGCGGAGGTGGACGCGCGCGACGGGCGCCTGCCGCCGCTCACGGTGAACGGCGCCGAGCTGCAGGGCATCGACTACCGGCTGCCGGTGGCAAGTGCGCAGGTCAAGTCCTGCGTGCTGATCGCCGGGATGCTGGCCGCCGAGAGCACGACCGTGACCGAGGCCAGCCAGAGCCGCGACCACACCGAGCGGCTACTGCGGCGCTCGCGCGTGCCGTTCGAGAGCGACGGCCTGAGCTCGACCGTCTCGCAGGTCGACGAGCTGGAGCTCGAGCAGATCGTGGTGCCCGGCGACCCCAGCTCGGCGGCGTTCATGGTCGCCGCGGCCACGCTGGTGCCCGACTCGCGGATCGTGGTCTCCGACGTCGCGCTCAACTGGACGCGGAGCGGGTTCTTCCGGATCGCCCAGCGGATGGGCGCCGTGATCCTGGGCGACCTGGAGGAGCCCGGAACGACGACCGGCGACGAGCCGGTCGGCGAGCTCGACGTCTGCGCCGGGCCGCTCGAGGGCACGGAGGTTCTTCCTGAGGAGGTCCCGCTGGCGATCGACGAGCTGACGCTCGTGGCGCTGCTGGGCGCCTTCGCCGAGGGTGAGACGGTCGTGCGCGGCGCTGCCGACCTGCGACACAAGGAGACCGATCGCATCGCGGGGGTCGTCGACGGCCTCGCGGGCCTGGGAGCCGACATCGAGGAGGCCGAAGACGGCTTCGTGGTGCGCGGCGACGGCTCACCGCTCGAAGGCGGCACCCTCGAGGCCCATGGGGACCACCGCATGGCGATGCTGGGCGCGATCGCCGGCCTCGCCTCGCGAAGCGGCGTCGAGGTGGTCGGGATGGAGGCCGCGGCCGTCTCCTACCCGGACTTCGAGCGCGACCTGCGCGAGCTGCTGCGCGGATAGCCTCAGCCACATGGTGGTGGCGATCGACGGGCCGGCCGGGGCGGGCAAGAGCACGGTTGCGCGCACCCTTGCGGAGGCGCTCGGCTTCACCTATCTGGATTCCGGCGCGATGTACCGCGCTGTTGGGTTGATGACGCTCCGCCACGGCGGTGCGGCCTCCGAGCGGGCGCAGCAGATCGAGCTCGAGCTCGGCGAGCGGGTCGTGGCGAACGGGGAGGACGTGACCGAGACGATCCGCACGCCCGAGGTCAGCGAGGCCGCCTCGAAGGTGGCGAGCAATCCGGGGGTTCGCGCCGCGCTCGTCGAGAAGCAGCGTGAGCTGCTCTCGAGCGGCGACTGGGTGGCCGAGGGCCGCGACATCGGCACGGTCGTCGTCCCCGACGCCGAGGTCAAGGTGTTCCTCACGGCGACCCCCGACGAGCGCGCGCGGCGCCGGGCGGACGAGCTCGGTACCAATCTCGAGACGGTCCTGCGCGACCAGGCCCTGCGCGACGCGCAGGACTCCGAGCGCGAGCACTCGCCACTCGCCGTGGCGCCCGGGGCGGTCGAGCTCGACACCGACGGTCTCTCGGTGGACCAGGTGGTCGAGCGGATACGGCGCCTGGTCGAAGCGTCCCGATGAGGCGGCCGAAGGTGGCCGTCGTCGGCTACCCGAACGTGGGCAAGTCCACGCTGGTCAATCGCCTGGCGGGAAGCCGCGAGGCGGTCGTTCACGAGCAGGCGGGCGTCACGCGCGACCGCAAGGAGATCGACGCGGACTGGAACGGCGTGGGCTTCACCCTCGTCGACACCGGCGGGGTCGACGAGCGTGAGCCGGGAGGGATGGCCGAGGCCGTGCGCCGCCAGGCGCAGGCGGCGATCGCAGAGGCCGACCTGGCGCTGCTGGTGGTCGACGCGCGCGCGGGTTTGCGGCCGGGCGATAGCGAGCTCGCGAAGAGCCTGCGCGGCGGGCCCGTGCCGGTGATCGTGGCCGCCAACAAGATCGACGAGGCGCACCACGCCGGGCTCGCCGCCGAGTTCTACGGGCTCGGTCTGGGCGATCCGGTGGCGGTGTCGGCGACCCAGGGCCTTGGCACGGGCGACCTGCTCGACCTGGTCACCGCCCGGCTGCCGCAGGTCGAAGCGGAGCGCGACGAGGCCACGCGGCTGGCCGTGATCGGACGGCCGAACGTGGGCAAGTCGTCGCTGGTGAACCGGCTGTTGGGGGAAGAGCGGGTGATTGTCACGCCGGAAGCCGGCACCACCCGCGACGCGATCGACACCCGCATCGAGTACGAGGGGCGTCCGGTCACGCTCATCGACACCGCAGGGCTGCGCCGTCGCGCCAAGGTGGCCGGCACCGTCGACTACTACGCCCAGCTTCGCTCCGAGCAGGCCGCCGAGCGCGCCTCGGTGGCGATCGTCGTTTGCGACGCGACCGAGGGCGTCACGAGCGAGGACCTGCGCATCGCCGATCTGGCCATGCAGCGCAAGTGCGCCACGGTGGTCGCGCTCAACAAGTGGGACGTCCAGGGAGGCGACCTGGAGGACGCCAAGGCGCGGGTGGCCCGAAAGCTCCGCCAGCGTCCTCAGGTGCTGGCGGTGTCGGCAAAGACGGGGCGCGGGCTCAAGCGACTGGTGTCGGAGGCTCTCTGGGTAGCGGACCGCTCGCGCCAGTGGATCCAGACCGCGGAGCTGAACCGCTTCCTCTCGGACGTGCAGACCGCACGCCAGCCGCCCGCGAAGCGCGGCAAGCGCCTGCGGCTCTACTACATGGCCCAGTTCGAGACCGGCCCGCCTCGCTTCGCGATCCAGGTGAACGACCGCAAGCTGATCGCCCGCGACTACGCCTACTTCATCGAGAACCGCCTGCGCGAGCGCTACCGACTGGAGGGCGTGCCGCTTGTAATCGACTTCAAGGGGCGGCGCGGCCGAGTGCGGCAGGGCCGCTAGCCTTCCCCGCCTCATGGCGACCCAACAGCTTTCGGACAACGAGTTCCTGTTCACCTCGGAGTCGGTCACCGAGGGCCATCCCGACAAGATGGCCGACCAGATCTCCGACGGCGTCCTCGACGCCGTGATGCGCGACGACCCGAGCGGTCGCGTGGCCTGCGAGACGCTCGTGAACACCGGCCTCGTTGTCGTGTCCGGCGAGATCACGACGGAGACCTACGTGGACATCCCGAAGATCGCGCGCGAGACGATCAAGCGGATCGGCTACACCGGCGGCCGCTACGGGTTCGACTCCGACAGCTGCGCCGTCATCACCGCGATCGACGAGCAGTCGCCCGACATCGCGCAAGGCGTCGACACGGCCTACGAGGCGCGCACCGACCCCGCCGACGACGACGAGCTCGACGTGGCC
>DATACN010000336.1:0-4045 GCA_036258995.1 Thermoleophilaceae bacterium
GTCGCCGATCACGCCGGTCGCGAAGGCCGGGACGAGGCCGCCGTGCTCCTGCATGATGACCCGCCGGCGGCGCATGTAGACGGGCTCGCGCTCCTTCCACTCCACCAGGACCGGCGTCGCGATGAAGATCGACGAGTACGCGCCCGAGGCCACTCCCACCAGCAGCGCGAAGGCGAAGTCCTTGAGGGTCTCGCCGCCGAAGAGCAGCAGGGCGCCCACGGGCATCAGCACCGTGAAGCTCGTGGCCAGCGATCGCGTCAGGACCTCCGACATCGACCGGTTCGCGATCTGGGTGAAGGTCGCGCGCGGCATTCGCGGCACGTTCTCGCGTATGCGGTCGAACACGATGATCGTGTCGTAGAGCGAGTAGCCCATGATCGTGAGCAGGGCCGCGACCGTGGCCGTCGTCAGCTCCTGCCCGGCGAGCGAGTACACCCCGCCTGTGATCAGGATGTCGTGGGCCAGCGCGATCATCACGGGCACCGCGAACTTGAACTCGAACCTGATCCCGATGTAGATCGCGATCAGGAGCAGCGAGGCGATCACCGCGATCAGCGCGGTGCGGGCGATCTGCTCGCCGAAGGTGGGACCGATCGAGTTCGTGGAGAAGTCGCCGACGTTGACGCCGAATTCCTCGTCGAGAGCCTGGCGGACCTCGGTGACCTCCGGCGGCTTCAGCGTGGGCGTTGCGATCTGCATCACGTTCTCCCCGAGCTCCGGGTCGTCGACCGCCTGGACCTTGGAGTTGCCGTAGCCGAGGGGCGCGAGGGTGTCGCGCACGTCCTCCACGCTCGCCTCACTCTGGAGCGGGGCGATTATCCGCGTGCCCGACTCGAAGTCGATGCCGAAGTTGATGCCCTTGCCGGCGATGGCAAGCGCGCCGATGACGAGGATCACGCCGGAGAATGAGAAGAACCAGCGCGAGTGACCGGAGAAGTCGAAGTTCTGCCAGCTCACGCGCTCCTTGCCGGCGCCCAGCGCGCTGGGCCGCGCAAGCAGCCGCGAGCGGGCCATCGAGCCGAGGATGGCGGAGGTGGCGAGCACGGCCGTGAACAGCGACACGATCGTGCCGATTCCCAGCGTGAAGGCGAAGCCCTTGACGCCCGCCGTGGCAAGCGTGAACAGGATGAAGGCGACGCCGATCGTGACGACGTTCGCGTCGATGATCGTCCGCAGCGCCTTCGCGTACCCGGCGGCGATGCCCGCCGGGATGGATCTGCCCGCACGCACCTCTTCCTTGATGCGCTCGTACATGACGATGTTGGCGTCGGCCGCCACCGCAAGCGTCAGCACGAGCCCCGCGATGCCCGGCAGGGTCAGCGTGATCGGGATCAGCTTGACCAGCGCGAAGAGCAGCACCGCGTAGATGACGAGAGCCACGGTCGCCACCCCGCCCAGCACGCGGTAGAAGACGAGCAGGAAGAGGATCGTCAGCAGCAGGCCCGCGGCGCCCGCGAGCAGGCCCTGGTCGAGCGCTTGCTGCCCGAGCGTGGCCGAGACCTGGGTCTGCGAGATCAGCTCGAGGTCGATCGGAAGCGCGCCGATGCGCAGGCTCTCGGCCAGGTCCTGCGCCTCCTCGATGCTGTTCAGGCCCTCGATCGACGCGCCGCCGCGGCCGTCGAGGCCGGTCGGGAACTCGCGGAAGTCGATCGTCGCCAGCGAGACGATCTCGTCGTCGAGCGTGATCGCGAAGCGCTGGAGCGCCGCCTCCTGGTCCTCGCCAGGCGGCAGGATCACCTTCGAGCCGCGCTCGGCGATGCGCTTGGTGACGCGCGCGAACGAGGCCCTGCCGTCGTCGGTGAAGTCGAAGCTGACGATCGGCTGCTGCGACTGGTCGAAGTTCTGCTCGGGGTTGCGGACCTGGTCGCCCGACAGCTCCGAGTCGTCCTCGATCACGAACAGGCGCTTGATCTGCTCGGGCTGGTTCGGCGCCCGCTCGGCCTCGACCACGCGGATGCCCTGGGGCACGATGAAGATCCGGCTCCCGGCGGCAGGGCCGCCCGGTCCGAGAGCGCGCAGCGCGTCCTCGCACTCCGTCCCCTGCGCGTACCTGCGTGGCTCGCCCGGCCGCTCCTCGTAGTCCGACAGAAGCTCCTTGCAGCTCGTGTCGGGCCCGGCGGTCAGCTCCTGGTCGGCGTTGAAGAGGTAGTACTGGTTCTCCTGCGTGTCGTTGCGCCGGTCGTAGTACTCGCGGATCTGCTGCGTGTCGCCGTCGAAGCGGCGTTCGATCTCCGGATCGGGCCCGTCCGGCAGAACGTCCGAGGCCTCCGCGCGTGGCTCCTGGGTGGAGGCGAACTCGACCGCGTCGTACTCGGCGTCCGAGCCCGCGTAGGGGGTGTCGGGCCCGCGGTCGCCGAGCACGTTCGGCTCCCAGTCGTAGAAGTGGAGCTGGGCGGTGGTGCCGACCTGCTCGACGGCACGGTCGGCGTTCTCGACGTCCGGCAGCCCGATCGAGATCTGCCTGGGACCCGCCCGCTGGATCTCCGGCTCCGACACGCCGAGGGCGTCGGTGCGCTTCCTGATGGTCTCGATCGAGTCGTCGAGCGCCTGCTCGGTGACCGTCGGGACCTTCGGAGTCGGGCGCCCCTCGTAGACGAGCTCGACGCCGCCACGCAGGTCGAGGCCGAGCACGGTCGGCTTCGTGGCGATGACGAACGCCGCCCCCGCCAGCAGGAGGGCCACTGCGGCCAGGATGGCGAGGTTGCGCCTGCGGTCGGTCAAGCCGCTACCTCGGCGTCAGCACGAGCAGGAGGCCGCCGTCGTCGTCGTAGGCGGGGAAGATGTCCGCCTTCGCCTGCTCGGGCCGGTCGCCCTCGGCGTGGACCACGACCTCCTTGTCGAGCACCCTCACACCCCACTCCAGCGCGGTCCCGATGTGGTCGTCGCCCGACTCGAAGTCGAGCCCCAGCACCTCCTGCGCGGGCCGCCCCATCACCTCCAGATCGCCCAGCCCCGTGAGCTCGCGCGCGCCGCGGCCCGCGCCGATCAGCCGGCCCTGCTGGTCGAGGATGAAGAAGGCGGCGTTGGGCGCCGGGTAGTAGTCGTCGAGCAGCTCGAAGAGGAAGCCGAAGCCGCACTTCGCGCAGCCCCTGGCGCGGTTGGCGAAACCGGCCGTCCGTTCTGTCGCGACCGAGCGGTTTCCGCAGTTCGGGCAGATGAAGTTGGGCATGGTTTCGGTGCAGATTAGCCACCCTCGCGTCGAGTTCGGAGGGCCGGCTCAGAACAGGCTCTGGGCCGCGTTTCGGGGCGCTTCGAGGCCCAGATGGCGGAAGGCGGCCTCGGTCGCGACGCGGCCGCGCGGGGTGCGCATCAGCAGTCCCTGCTGGAGCAGGTACGGCTCGTAGACGTCCTCGATCGTGTCCGGCTCCTCCCCCACCGCGACGGCCAGCGTCGAGAGGCCGACCGGGCCGCCGGCGAACTTCTCGCAGATCGCCTTGAGGATCTCCCGGTCGAGGCGGTCGAGCCCCATCTCGTCGACCTCGAGCAGCTCGAGCGCCTGCTCGGCAATGCTCGCGTCGATGTGGCCGGCGCCGCGGACCTCGGCGTAGTCGCGCACCCGCTTGAGCAGCCTGTTGGCCACGCGGGGCGTGCCTCGCGAGCGGGCCGCGATCTGCTGCGCTCCGGCTTCGTCGATCTCGACCTCGAGGATGCCGGCGCTTCGCTTGACGATCCGCTCGAGCTCCTCCGGGCCGTAGAGGTCGAGCCGCAGCGTGACGCCGAAGCGGTCGCGCAGCGGCGTGGTGAGCAGGCCCGTGCGGGTGGTCGCGCCGATGAGCGTGAAGTCGGGCAGGTTGAGCGTGACGATGCGTGCCCCCGCTCCCTGGCCGACCGTGATCGGCAGCTGGTGGTCCTCCATGGCCGGGTAGAACGTCTCCTCGAGCGCGCGCGGAAGGCGATGGATCTCATCGACGAAGAACACGCTTCGCGGCTCGAGCGCGGTGAGGTGCGAGGCCACGTCGCCCTTGCGCTCGAACGCCGGCCCCGCGCTGGGCTTGAAGTCGACCTCGAGCTCGTTGGCGACGATCTGGGCTAGGCTCGTCTTGCC
>DATACN010000337.1:0-13950 GCA_036258995.1 Thermoleophilaceae bacterium
GCCGACGATGACGACCCGCGACTCGCGCACCGGCTTGATCTGGTCGTTGAGCGCTCGGGCGATCTTCTCGACGCAGAAGTACGGCATCTCCTGGTTGACCTCGCCCGCCAGCTCGATGAACTCGGTGGGCTGGTCGAACTCCCGCGCCCGCCAGGCCAGGTAGAAGGGATCGACGGGCAGGCAGTGGCCGCCCATCCCCGGCCCGGGCTTGAACGACATGAACCCGTACGGCTTGGTGGCGGCGGCCTCGACCACCTCCCATACGTCGATGCCCATCCGGTCGCAGAGCATCGCCAGCTCGTTGACGAGCGCGATGTTCACCGAGCGGAACACGTTCTCGAGCAGCTTGGTGAGCTCGGCGGCCTCCGGGGTCGAGACAGCGACCACCTCCTCGCAGACCAGCTCGTAGAGCTCGACCGCACGCCGCAGGCACTCGTCCGTCAGGCCGCCGACGATCTTCGGCGTCGAGCGCAGCGTGAAGTCGGTCCGTCCGGGGTCGATCCGCTCCGGCGAGTAGGCCACGAAGAAGTCGCGTCCTGCAGCCAGGCCGGATTCCTCGAGCAGAGGGACCAGGCGCTCGCGCGTGGTGCCCGGGTAGGTGGTGGATTCGAGCACGACGAGCTGGCCCGCCTGGAGCACCCCGGCGAGGGCCGCGCCGGCCGACGACAGCGGTCCGAGGTCGGGCTCGCGGTTGCGCGTGAGCGGCGTCGGGACGGCGATGATCGCGACGTCGACCTTCGCCAGGTCCGCGTAGCGGGTGGTGGCCGCAAGCCGTCCGGACAGCGACGAGAGCTGCTCGTCGGGCACGTCCTCGACGTGCGACTGCCCACGCTCGAGCGCCTCCACGACCCGCGGGTCGCTGTCCACGCCAACCACTTCGTGGCCCGCCTCGCAGAAGACCACGGCCAGCGGCAGGCCGACGTAGCCGAGGCCGATTATCCCGACCCTCATCCGCCCGGAGTGTAGGAGGAGACCACGTCGAGAACCCGCTCTGCCGCGCGACCGCCGCCATACAGCTCGGGCCGCTGGGCGGGCGGCTCTCGTTCGAGCGCGGCGAGCGCCGCCTCCTTGTCGAGATCGACCAACACGTTCCAGCCGGCCTCCACCGTCTCGACCCATTCGGTCGTGTCGCGCAGGGTCACGCAGGGCACGCCGTGCAGGTATGCCTCCTTCTGCACGCCGCCCGAGTCGGTCAGCACCGCCCGCGCATTGCGAAGCAGCTCGAGGAAATCGAGGTAGCCGAGCGGCGGCGTCAGCTCCAGGTGGTCGAGGCGCTCGAGCCGGTCGAACAGCCCGGCCGCCTCCAGCCGCGACTCGGTGCGGAAGTGCACGGGGAACGCCAACTTGTACGGGACCGCTTCGATCAGCTCGACCAGGCGCTCCAGCCTGGCGGGGTCGTCGACGTTGCCGGGGCGGTGGGCTGTGAGCGCCACGTACTCGCCAGGCTCCAGGCCGCGATCGTCCAGGACCGTCGGCCGCGGCGCGGCTATGTCGCGGAAGGCGAGCGACACGTCGGCCATCACGTCGCCGACCAGGTGCACCTGGCCGCTCGCGCCTTCCCGCTCCAGGTTCGCCACCGCGGTCTCGGTCGAGCAGAGCAACAGGGCGCTGGCGTGGTCGGTCAGCACCCGGTTGAGCTCCTCGGGCATCGTGCGGTCGAAGGAGCGCATGCCTGCCTCGACGTGCCCGACCGGAATGGCCGCCTGGGCCGCCGCCAGGGCGCCCGCGAGCGTCGAGTTGGTGTCGCCGTAGACCAGCGCCAGCTCGGGCTCGATCTCGGCGAGCACCGGCTCTAGCGCGCCCAGAATGCGCGCCGTCTGCTCGGTGTTCGAGCCCGAGCCGGCGCCCAGCTCGCGGTCGGGCGCCGGGATGTCGAGCTCCTCGAAGAAGACCCGGGAGAACTCGTCGTCGTAGTGCTGGCCCGTGTGCACGATCAGCTCGTCGTGCCGCTCGCGCAGGCGGCGCGACACGGCCGCGGCCTTAATGAACTGCGGCCGATTGCCGATGATCGTGACAATTCGCATGAAAGAACCGCCGGGCGGCCCGCCTATCATTCCCCACGCCATGGCCAGGAAGCTGCTGGGAGGCGCCAGCGCAGCCGTCTCGCTTGCCGCGGGCGCGGTCCGGCACGTGGTCTGGTACGTCAGCCACCAGGTGAGCGGCAGCCCGCGCGAGGACCGGCGCGAGCGCGACTAGGCGACCCCGCCGCGGCTAGGCGGTCGCGGCGGCGATGTGCTCTCGCAGGGCCGCAGCCGCTTCACGCGTTCGCTCGCCGGCCTCGTCGAACTCGCGCGACTCCACCGCCGCCACGGGCTGCACCTCGCGCGTGGTCGAGCACAGGAAAGCCTCCTCGGCCTCGAGCAGCTCCTCCCTGGTCAGCGGGGCCTCCCGCACCTCCACCAGGCGCATCACGTGGTCCCGCGTGATCGAGGCGAGGATGTGGTCCTCCAGCGGAGGGGTGCACAGAACTCCGTCCTGGGCCCAGAAGATCGACGAGGTCGGGGCCTCCAGCACCCGGCCGTGCGGCGTCACCAGCAGCGCCTCGTCGAAGCCGCGCTCTCGCGCGAGCCGGCTGGCGAGCATGTTGCCCGCGTACGACAGCGACTTGATGCCGTCCAGCACGCGGGTCGGCGCGTAGGTGACGAAGCCGAGGCGCACCCGCTCGGGCGAGGGAGGGACCGGCTCTGTCAGAAGCAGGCGCCGGCCGCCGCGGGTCAGGACGATCCGCAGAAGCCCGTCGAAGTCCCGCCCGCCGCGGGACTCCAACAATGCCGGGACCTCCGACTCGAGCTTCTCGCGCGGCACCGGGTAGCCGAGACGCAGGTTGGCGGCGGAGCGCTCTATGCGATCGAGATGCTCGTCGAGCGCGAACGGGCGCCCATCGTAGACCCGCACCACCTCGAAGACCCCGTCGCCGCGCAGCAGGCCCTCGTCGGTGGCCGGGATCCACGTCTCCCCGGCGGGCCCGATCGCGCCGTCGAGGCAAGCCATTTCAGCGGCCACGCGGCCTTGATATCAGACTGCGGCGCGCGTCTCGGGGGCCAGCGCCTCGCCGACCACGTGGAGCAGGGACTCGGGAGTGAAGGGCTTCTGGAGGAAGCTCGACCCGCGCTCGAGCTCCTCGGGCGATGGGACGGAGCCGCCGCTGTAGCCGGACATGAAGACGACCGGCAGCCGCCCGTCGCCATTGGCCTCGAGCGCCTCGGCGAGCTCGAGCCCCGAGACCTTCGGCATCGCCACGTCGGTGAGCAGCAGGTCGGGCTTCGGATCCAGCTGCGGGAACAGCGCCTGGGCCTCCTCGCCGCCGGCGGCCTCCACCACGCGGTAGCCGTGCCGCTCGAGGACCCGGCCGGCCACCTTTCGCACCGAGTCCTCGTCATCGACCACCAGGACGAACTGCCCGTTCGCGGGTCGCGGAGCCGGGCCCTCACCATCGCCCCCCTCCTCCTCAGCCGCATCCGCAGCGGGCAGCATCACGGTTACGGCGGTTCCCTGGTCGATCTCCGAGCGGAGCGTGACCTGGCCGCCCGCCTTCGTGACTATCCCGAAGACCATTGCGAGCCCCAGCCCGGTGCCGGCCCCCGAGGGCTTGGTGGTGAAGAACGGCTCGAAGGCGCGCGCGGCGACCTCCCCGTCCATGCCGCACCCCGTATCGCTGACCTCCATGCAGACGAACCCGCCGTCGTCCACGCGCAGCTCGATCGTGAGCCGGCCTCCGTCGGGCATCGCGTCGCGAGCGTTCACAGCCAGGTTCAGCAGCACCTGCTCGAGTTGGTGGAGGTCCACGTTCACCGGCGGCAGCTCCTCCGGAGCCCGGATCTCCAGCTCGATCGCCGCACCGAGGGTGCGCTCGAGCATGCGCCGCACATCGCCCACCACGCGGCGAAGGTCGAGCGTCACGGGCCGCCCCACGTCGCGGCGGCTGAAGGCGAGCAGCCTGCCGGTCAGCGCGGCCCCGCCCTCGGCGGCGCGCCGGATCTCGGCCAGGCCCTCGACCGCCTCCGGGTTGTCCGCGAGCTCCCCCTGCAGGAACGCGGCGTAGTTGAGGATCACCGACAGCAGGTTGTTGAAGTCGTGGGCCACGCCGCCGGCGAGCTTGCCAACCGTCTCGAGGCGCTGCGACTGGTGGAGCTGCGACTGGAGCTCCTCGCGCTCGCGGGCGGCCTGCACCGACTCGGTCACGTCGCTGACCATCCACAGCACCCCCGCATAGGTGCCGTCGTCCTGGTGGAGCGGGCTGGCCGACGTCCAGATCCACACCTCCCGGCCGTCGCGGTGGATGAGCTTGGCCTGGTACGCGTCGCGGACGCCCTCCCTGCGCTGGTCCAGCGCCTTGCGCATGACCTCCCGCCCCTCCGCGTCCATGAACTCGAAGGGGTGCTTCCCCTCCATGTCCTGGGGCCGCAGGCCGAGCATCTCCGCGGCGCGGGGGTTGACGAAGCTGGTCCTGTGGTCGGCGTCGAGCATCCAGATTCCCTCGGCGGCCGTCTCGGCGATGCGGCGGTAGCGCCGCTCGCTCTCCTCGAGCGCCTGCGCGGCGCTCCACCGCTCTGTCAAGTCGCGGATGAAGCCGGTGAAGGCGGGCGGGTCCTCCTGAGTGCGGGTGATGGTGAGCTCCACCGGGACCTCGCGGCCGTCCGCACGCAGGGCGGTCAGCTCGACGCGCTTGCCGATGATGCGCTCCTCGCCTCCCTTGACCACCCGCTGGAGGCCCGCCGCGTGGGCCGCTCGATCCGAGGCCGGGATGATCAGCTCGGCCAGCGGACGACCGAGCGCGACGGCCTTGGAGTAGCCGAACGTGCGCTCCGCAGCGGGGTTGAACTCGGTGATCCGCCCCTCTGCGTCCATCCCGACGATGGAGTCGAGGGCCGAGTCGATCAGCGCCGCCTGGCTCGCCAGCGCGCGCTTGAGCTCGGTGATGTCGATCGCCTGTCCGACCGAGTAGAGCGGGCCACCCTGCTCGTCGCGCAGCAGGGACACGTGCAGGCGAATCCAGCGCGCCTCGCCGTCGGAGGCGATCAGCCGCTTCTCCATACCGTAGGTGTGGACGGCGCCGGACACGAGCTGCTCGTAGAGCTCCATCTCGTGAGGCAAGTCGTCCGGGTGGGAGATGTCCTGGAAGGTGCGCCGGAGGAGCTCCTCCTCGGAGTACCGAAGCAGCTCGCAGAGCGCCTCGTTGACCATCAGGATGCGCCCCTGCTCAGGCTCGGTCGCCCGAACCACGGCCATGCCGGTCGGCGACTCGCGCAGCACCTCGAACAGCTGCTCGTTTGAGGGGGTGACCAGGGGCAGCATCCCTTTTCAGGGATGTTCGGCCCCCTGGGCGGCGCGCTTGAGTCCGGGGCGCCCGCATTGTGTTGACTAGGCGGGCGGTGTCGCGTGAGAACCTGGAGATCGTGAAGCTGGCCTATGAGGCGTTTGCCCGTGGAGGCCTGGCCCGGTACATGTGCCATTTCACCGGCGACATCGACTACAGGGCCGTCGAGACTGCTCCCGACGACCACGGTCCGATCGCCGGCAAGGACGCCTTCCGGGCATGGCTCCAGGACTGGATCGACATGTTCGACGAGTTCAAAATGGAGCCATTGGAGCTGATCGACGCAGGTGAGAAAACGGTCGTTGTGGCCGAGCGTTACGGCGGACGCGCAAAGCTCAGCGGAATCGACATGCACTCGACCGTCTGGATCGTTCTCACGATCCGCGACGGAAAGCTCGCTCACGGTCGCGAGTATCCGAGCCGTGAGCAGGCCCTCGAAGCGGCCGGGCTGGGGGGCTAGGCGATGTCACGGGACGATGCCGAGAGGATCCGGCGTGCCTATGAGGTCTGGAACGAATCCGGCCCGGCAGCGGTCATCGAGCGCTTCTATGCCGAGGACGCCGTCTACCGAGAAGGGCCGGATTGGCCCGGCGGCGGCGGCGTGTTCAGGGGCCGCGCGACTGCCCTTGCCCGCATGCAAGCTCTGGTCGAGCTGGCGGGACCGATCCAGGTGCACCTGGACGAAGTGATCGAGGTGAGTGACGGCCGATTCGTGGCCAGCGCCCACATCGTTGGGGAGAGCGCGGCGGGCGACCCGCCCTACACCCGGTCCTTCGCCGTCGTCCACCGGCTGCGAGACGGCCTGATCGTCGAGGCCGACTACTACCTCGACCGCTCCCAGGCCCTCGAGGCGGTGGGGGAGCGGGAGTAGGCCGGTCGGCTTCAGCCAGGAAGGCCCGCCGTTGAGCTACCGGTCAGTGGGCCGTGAAGGACTCGAACCTTCAACCTTGAGATTAAGAGTCTCCTGCTCTACCAATTGAGCTAACGGCCCGGGAACGGGCGATTCTAGCCTCGCCCGGAGGGCCGTCTACTCGGCGCCCGAGCCCACGGCCGTGAGCGCCTCGTCGCGGGAGCCGTGGATCGGGAAGACCCGGTCGAGGCCGGTGATCTCGAAGATCTTGGTGATGTTCTCGTCGGTGCAGACCAGCGCCAGCGAGCCTCCGGCGGGCCGCAGCCGCTTGACCCCCCCGACCAGCACGCCGAGCGTGGTCGAGTCGATGAACGTGGCCTTGGACAGGTCCACCACGATTTGCTTCTTGCCGGACTCGATCAGCTCGACCATCCGCTCCTTGAACTCCGGAGCGGTGTAGAGGTCCACTTCGCCACCGAGCTCGATGACGTGCGTGGCGTCATCGACGGCCTCGTCTTGGATGTGGAAGTTCACGTGTCTCCTCGAGGTTGGGTTCCTTGCCAGCGCTTCGGTGCGAGTCCGGAAATCTACCCCTGTGGCTGCGCCGCTTGGGGTTTCTTGAGCTGTTCGGCTATGCGCTTGACCTCTTGCCGCTGGCCTTTGGGCGCGAGATCGACCGCTTTCTGGGCGGCGAGATCGGCGGTGCGAGTATCCCCCGCGAGCGCCGCGTACTGCACCACTTGAAGGTAGGACTGTGCGTCGTTCTCGGCTGCGGCGACCACGCGCGCTGCCTCGGCCGCCTCCTTGGGCTTGTTCAGGGCGGTGGGGCCGTAGAGCTGCAGCGCGAAACGGGCCACACCGGGGTCGGTGTCGCCCTTGGTGTTGTCGAGGTAGCGCTGGTAGTAGCGATCGGCCGCTCGCAGATCGCCGCGGGCCTCCTGCGGATACCCCTGGGAGCCGGAAGGCGTCTTGGTGCCCGCCAGGGCGTAGTAGTCGCGCACGAGCTCCCTGAGGGCCGTCGTGTCCTCGGGCCGGGTCCGCAGCCGCTTCTCGTTGCGGTCGATTCGATCCTCGATCACGCTGTTGCCGTTGCCGCTTCCGCCTCCGCGCTCGCTGAAGGCGTCGAACAGGCCGCCGGAGACGTCGCCGCCGATGCCGAAGAAGACGAGCCCGCCCCCCATCAGCACGGCGAGCGTCAGGTAGGTGGCCTGCACGGCGCGGCGGCGCCTGCCTCTCAGGTCGAAGAGCATCGCCGGAAGGCTAGTGGTCCCACTAACTGCCGGTTTGGGTGCCTTCGGCGGCGGCCATCCGCTCGGCCGTGGCGCCGGCGGGCCGTCCGAAGGCCCGGGCCAGCAGGATGCTGAGCTCGTAGAGCACGATCAGGGGCACCATCTCGAGCAGCAGGGTCACCGGATCGATGGTCGGCAGCAGCGAAGCCAGCACGGCGATGATCACGATCGCGTAGCGGCGGCCGCTGCGCAGCTGCTCCGGCGTCACGGCCCCCAGGCGGGTGGCGGCCAGGATCCCCACCGGGATCTGGAAGCCGAGCCCCATGGCCAGCATCAGCAGCGTGGCGAAGGAGTAGTAGTCGCGCGCGCGGAGCTGGGTGTTGAACTCGTCCGCGTTGAACTGGTAGAGGAAGTCGATCGCCGGGGTCAGGACGACGAAGTAGCAGAAGAGCACCCCGGTCACGAACAGGACCGGGATCAGCATCAGCAACGGCACCGCCACCCGCCGCTCGGTCGGGCTGAAGGCCGGCAGCACGAACGCGTAGGCCTGGTAGAGGATCACCGGCAGCGCGATCAGCAGCGCCGCGTAGGCCGAGTTGGTGATCGTCGTGTAGAAGGGCTCGACCGGGCCCAGCGTGATCGGCTCGACCCCGTCGGGCAGCGGTTTGTTGACGATCTCGAGGACCGCGTGGTTCTGCCAGCCCGTGAACCCGAAGGCGACGACGAAGGCGGCCAGCGACACGAACAGCCGCATCCGCAGCTCACCGAGGTGCTCCACGACGGAGAGCCGGTCCTCGTGCGAGATCGGCTTGATGCGCCGCACGCCCCGCGGCATGGAGGGTTAGGGCTTCTGCTCGCCGGCGGTGGTCGCCGCGGGCTTGGGCTCATCGGCGGTCGTCGCCGTGGGCTGCGGCTTGTCGTCGGCGTCCGCTTCCGGCAGCTCGTCCTTGTCCTTGCCGGTCACCGAGTCCTTGAACTCGCGCATCCCCCGCCCGAGCGAGCGCCCCAGGTCGGGCAGGCGCTTGGGGCCGAAGATGATCAGCACGATGATCAGGACGATGATGATCTCGATGGGCGTTGGCGCAAAGACGGCCACGCCCCCATGGTACCGCCGCTACCCGGTCAGTCCTTGAAGTTGAGGTAGAAGCGGCTGGGCGTGGGCTCGGCCTGGCCCTGGTACTTGCTCTTGTTGTCGCCGGCGCCGTAGGGCCGCTCCACCGGGCCATCCATGCGCATGAACGAGATCTGGCCGATCGGCATGCCGTGATAGATCGTGATCGGCAGGTTCGCCACGTTCGACAGCTCCAGGGTGAGGTTGCCGGAGAAGCCGCTGTCGACGAACCCGGCCGTGGAGTGGATCAGCAGCCCGAGCCGCCCGAGCGAGCTCTTGCCCTCGAGGCGGGCAACGAGGTCGTCCGGCAGGGTCACCCGCTCGAGCGTCTGCCCCAGCACGAACTCGCCGGGGTGCAGGATGAACGGCTCGCCGTCGCGCGTCTCTACCAGCTCGGTCAGGTCCTCCATCGGCTGGCGCACGTCGATGTACGGGTAGCGCGCGTTGTGGAACACCCTGAAGCGTCGGTCCACGCGCACGTCGATGCTGGAGGGCTGCACCAGGTCCTCGTCGAACGGCTCGATCACGATCCGCCCGGCCTCGATCTCGGCCCTGATGGTGCGGTCGCTGAGTACCACGGGCGCCAGCAGTCTAGTGCCGTTCAAGTTCGGTCTTCCGGTGCCGATACGGGGATTGAGGATGGAGATGGAAGACCGAGACGAGAGGACCGAGTCGGTGAAGCGCGTGGTTCTGCCGAGCGGCAAGACGATCGAGGTCGTCCTGCTCGGCCCCGCCGACGCCGACCAGCGGCCCGCCGAGCTCCAGCAGCCGGGCGAGCTGTCGACGGTCGAGCATCCCCCCGCCGAGCCGCGCCAGGACCTTCACATGTGCATGGGCTGCGGTTCCGACCTCGTCTATCCCGTCGACTGGGAGGAGGCCGGGCCGGAGAACTGGAGCGTGCTGCTGCACTGCCCCAACTGCGACCTCCACCGCGAGGGCATCTTCGACCAGGACACCGTCGAGGCCTTCGACGAGGAGCTCGACCGCGGCGCCGACGTGCTCGCCGGCGACTACAAGCGGCTCATGCGGGCCAACATGGCCGACGAGATCGAGCGCTTCGTCGGCGCGCTGAACTCGGACGCCATCCTCCCCGAGGACTTCTAGTCCTCTACGCGTAGCGCTCGACCACGCCGTCGGCGACCAGCCGGAGGGCATGGCTGCGCTCCTCCGGCAGGTCCATCCCCCCGAGCAGCTCCTTCGCCTCGGCCACGTGGGTCAGCGCCTGGCGCCGCGCTTCTTCGAGCACGCCCGTCAGCTCGATCCGCTGGCAGAGCTCGGCGGCCTGTGCCGCGCCGGTCACGGCCGAGCGCAGGTCGAGCGCTCGCAGCTCGGGGTCGGCCTCCCGCGCGAGGATCAGGGGGAGGGTCACCGTCCCGTCGAGCAGGTCGGCGCCCCGCGGCTTGCCGGTCCGCTCGGTTGGGCCGGACACGTCGAGCACGTCGTCGAGCATCTGGAAGGCCAGGCCGACGCGCTCCCCGAAGCGTCCTAGGCCGCCCGCCATCTCGGGAGGCCCCCCGAGCAGGCTGCCGAGACGGCAGGACGCTTCGAACAGGCTGGCGGTCTTGAGCCGGCAGCGCTCCAGGTAGCGCTCCGGCGTGACCGCCTCGGACCAGGCGTCGGCACGCTGCATCAGCTCGCCGCGGGCGAGCGCGGACGAGGCGGCGGACAGGGCGCGAACGCCGTCCTCGCTTCCGGTCGTCGCCAGCTCGGCAAAGGCGCGCGAGAACAGGAAGTCGCCCGCGGCCGTGGCGGCGGGGCGGCCCCCCTCCGCGAAAACCGTCGGCGAGCCGCGCCGCAGCATCGCCCGGTCGAGCACGTCGTCGTGCACGAGCGTGGCCATGTGCAGCAGCTCGACCGAGGTGGCCGCCGTAACGAGCCGGCCCCCGTCGCCGCCCGCGCAGAGGAACACGAGCAGCGGGCGCAATCGCTTTCCGCCGGCGGCGAGGGTCCCGGCCGCGTAGCGCGCGAGCGTCTCTCCGTGGCTCTCGGCCACCTCGGCGAGCCGCTCTTCGGTGCGCTCGAGCAGGCGCGTGATGGCCGGTCCGCCGGCGGCCAGCACGGGGGCGAGCTGGGCGCGGGCGCCGTTCATGCGCCGCGCGTACCGGCGTGGAGCGCGATGATGCCGCCCGCCGTGAGCAGCCAGCGGACCTCACGCAGACCGCTCGCCGCCAGCTCGGCCGCCAGCTCGCGGGGCCCGGGGAAGCGCTTGACCGAGCTGGGCAGGTAGCTGTATGCGGCGCTGTCCCCGGCAAGCCGGCCCAGCATCGGCACGATCCGGTCGAACCAGGCGCGGAAGAACCAGGACAGCGGTGGCCGCTGCGGCGTGGTGATCTCGAGCACCACCACCCTTCCTCCCGGTCGGGTGACCCTCGCCATCTCACGAAGCCCTTGCCCCAGGTCGGAGAAGTTGCGGGCGCCGAAGCCGACCGTGACGGCGTCGAACTCGCCCTCGGCGTAGGGAAGCTCGAGCGCGTTTCCCGCCTCGAAGCGGATGTCCGGCGCCTTGGCCCGGGCCAGCTCCAGCATCCGCTCGGAGAAGTCGAGGCCGACGACGCGCCCGCCCTCGCCCACGCGCCGCTTGAGCGCCACGGCCAGGTCGCCGGTGCCGCAGGCCACGTCGAGCGCCGAGCCGCCGGGCCGCAGGCGCGCCAGGTCGGCCGCGCGCTCGCGCCAGCGGTGGTGCATGCCGGCCGTCATGACCGAGTTCATCCGGTCGTAGACCCGCGCGATGCGGTCGAACATCGCCCGAACCTGCTCCTCCGGCAGCGTGCCGGGCTCGCCTACTTGGTCTGGCGGAGCGACGAGAGGTACCGGATCAGCTCGGTGAACTGGTCGGGATCCTGGCGCTGGAGGGCTCTATAGGACGGCATGGGCGAAGTCGGGTTGACCAGCGTGCGGGCGATCGCCTCCCGCCCCAGCCGCTCACCGATGTGCGTGAGGTTCGGGCCGAGGGTGTTCCCGTTCTCGCCGATCTTGTGGCAGCCCAGGCAGCCGGCCGAGGCAGCCACGGCCCTGCCCTCCTGGAACTGCGGCTCGGTCTCGAGCTCGATCTCGCTCGGCGCGCCCGCCAGCGCCCCCAGCACGGTCAGGTAGGCCATGGCGGCGATCGTCGCGATGCCCGCGGTGGTGGCGATCGGGCGGCGCAGCGGATGGCGCTCGGGCCCCCTGTCGATGAACGGGAGCGCGAGCAGCAGAACCAGGCAGATCGTCGGGATGCCGATCGTGGCCATGAAGACCAGCTCCGGCGGCTTGACCACGCGCAGCAGCTCGAACAGGAAGAAGAAGTACCACTCGGGGCGCGGCGTGTAGGTGGTGGTGGTCGGGTCGGCCTTCGGGCCGAGCTCCGCGCCGAGGATCACCGCCATGGCGATGATCACGATCAGCACGATGCAGGCCATCGTGCCGTCCTTCGCGATCACGTACGGGAAGAACGGCTTGCCCTGGCCCTTGAGGATCGAGTACTCGCGAAGGTACTGCTCGCGCTCGCGGGCGTTCACGGCGCGCTAGACCTCATCCTTCAGCAGGTCCTTCTTCTCGGCCTTGATCCACGGCGGCGCCGTGGTGCCGAGCTTGACGACGAGGTAGAGGTGGGCGCCGATCAGGGCGGCGATCAGGCCGGGCACGGCCAGCATGTGCAGCGCGTAGAAGCGGGGGATCGTGGTGGCGCCGAACTCCGAGCCCGCGCGCAGGAAGTCGGCCAGGTACGGGCCGATGATCGGGCCCGACGAGTTGAGGTTGACCGCCACGATCGTGGCCCAGTAGGAGCGCTGGTCGAACGGGAGCAGGTAGCCGGTCAGGCCCATGACCAGCGTCAGCACGAGCAGGACGACGCCGATGATCCAGTTGAGCTCGCGCGGGTACTTGTAGGCGCCGAAGAAGAAGACGCGGCCCATGTGGAGGAAGATCAGGATGATCATCACCGTGGCCCCCCACTTGTGCATGCCGCGCACGAGCTCGCCGAGGAAGACCTCGTTGGTGATGCGGGAAGCCGACTCGTAGGCTCGCGAGTAGTCCGGCTCGTAGTAGAAGGCCAGGAACACGCCGGTGACAGCCTGCGAGAGGAACGCGAACAGCGTGGCCGAGCCGAAGGTGTAGTACCAGTCGGATCCCTTCGGGACCTTGCGGTAGCCGATGGCCCTGATGACCGGACTGGCCCCCGTGCGCTCGTCGAGCCAGCCGACGGCCGAGGCGGCGCCCTCGACCGCCTGCTCCTTGGGGCTCGGCTTCGTGGTCCGGCCGCGCTGGGGGGCGCCGTCGCGGCCCGCGCCGTTGCCGCCCGGGCGCTTGGGACTGGGCCGGAGGAACTTGGGGACTGGCGGGGATGGAAGCTTCATGTGGTGGGCCTCGACGGGTAGAGGTACTGCCACAGCCCGTCGAGGTGGTTCGACGGGTCACGCGGCGAGAAGCGCTCGAGCTTGGAGTTCAGGGAGAAGCGGTCGCCGACTTCCACGCGGCCGTTGCGCACGCGGGTGTAGAAGCGGTCGAGCGGGCGCACCGGGGGACCGCCCTCGACGGCGCCCTTGTCGTCATAGATCCCGCCGTGGCAGGGACATACGAACTTCGCCGACGCCTGGATGTAGCGGACCGGGCAGCCCAGGTGGGCGCATCGGGTCGAGATCGCGACGTACGGCAAGGGCTCCTTGCCCTCGTCGCTCGGGCTGCGGTCGGCCGGGGTGGAGCGGCGGACGTACACGGTGGTCTTGCCGACCTCCCCTACCGCCGCCCCCACGGTGATCACCCGCTGCACGTACTGCACGTCGTCGAAGTCGGACTCGGGGCCAACGTCCTGCCAGACCTCGGGGTCGGTGTCCTCGAACACCGGGCCGAGGGCGAACCCGAGTGCCGGCAGGAAGAAGGCGGCCGTCGCGATGCCGCCCATGGTCAGGGCCGTGCCCTCCATCAAACGGCGCCGGGTCACGGTCTCGCCCTCGTAGGCGGCGGCGATCCCGCGGCCTTCCGTGTAGCGGGACTTGGGGTCGATCTTGTGGGGCGAGTCGGCCATGGGCGCTTCAGATTATCGGCGAGGCGGGGACGAGGAGAGGGTGCGGGCGCTCTCCTCCCAGCGCGCCTCCGCCAGCTCGGGGCGGTCCTCGGCGTGGGCGCGGGCGCAGTCCGAGATCAGGTCTGACAGCTCGGCCACCGCCTCGAGGTCCCCCGCGACCGCGAGCCGCTCGAGTCCGAGCGCGTACAGGGCATCGCCGGCCAGCAGGCGCAGGTCGTCGTCCATGCCCGAGAAAGCCCGGGGGGTGCCGTAATGCATCAGATAGCCCTCGTACACGGCCTCCAATACGAAGAGGCGCTCCGAGGTCAGAAGGTTCCCGTCGAAGCGCGCGGGCCCCGGGTCGGGCACGGCGTGCGCCGCAAGCGCCGGCCCAGCCGCCGCACCAAGCTCGCCGAGGATGCTCACCGAAGCGACTCCCTCGCGGCCTCGAGCGTGCGCTCG
>DATACN010000338.1:0-6915 GCA_036258995.1 Thermoleophilaceae bacterium
AACCTGCGCGACAAGGAGCGCCAGCTCACCAACAAGAAGCGCGAGCTCGAGGAGCAGTGGCGCTCGGGCGAGTCCGGCGAGCGGCCGGAGATCGGCGAGGAGGAGATCGCCGACATCGTCTCGATGTGGACCGGCATCCCCGTCTTCAAGCTCACCGAGGCCGAGACCCAGAAGCTCATGCGGATGGAGGACGAGCTGCACAAGCGCGTCATCGGCCAGAACGCCGCCATCGAGGCCGTCTCGAAGGCCATCCGCCGTTCGCGCGCCGGCCTCAAGGACCCCAAGCGCCCGACCGGCTCGTTCATCTTCCTCGGCCCCTCCGGCGTCGGGAAGACAGAGCTCGCCCGCACCCTCGCCGAGTTCCTGTTCGGCGACGAGGAGGCCATGGTGCGCATCGACATGTCCGAGTACATGGAGAAGCACTCGGTCTCGCGGCTGGTCGGCTCGCCGCCCGGCTACATCGGCTACGACGAGGGCGGCCAGCTCACCGAGGCCGTGCGGCGCAAGCCGTACAGCGTGCTCCTGCTCGACGAGATCGAGAAGGCCCACCCGGACGTCTTCAACATCCTGCTTCAGATCCTCGAGGACGGGCGGCTGACAGACGCCCAGGGGCGCACCGTCGACTTCCGCAACTCGATCGTGATCATGACCTCGAACATCGGCGCGTCCGAGATCGCCAAGAACACCGGCATCGGGTTCACGATCGGCGACGAGACCGGCATCACCTACGAGGACATGAAGACCCGGATCATGGGCGAGCTGAAGAAGGTGTTCCGCCCCGAGTTCCTCAACCGGATCGACGAGGTCATCGTCTTCCACAAGCTCACGCGCGAGGAGATCAAGGAGATCGTGGAGCTGCTGCTCAAGCGGATCCGCGAGTCGCTGGCCGAGCGCGACCTGTCGCTCAACCTCTCGGACGACGCCGCCGACCTGCTGGTCGACAAGGGCTGGGATCCGGCCATGGGCGCCCGGCCGCTGCGCCGCGCCATCCAGCGCTACATCGAGGACCCGCTGGCCGACGAGGTGCTTGCCCAGAACGCGCCCGCCGGCTCCACGGTCGAGGTCGATCGCGCCGAGGAGGCCCAGGACGAGGGCGACGCCGAGGAGCGCGGGGTCAAGATCACGATCGTCAAGCCCAAGGAGCGCAAGCGCGAGCCCGTGGGCGTGGGAGCCAAGGGCGCCGAGGAGGGCGGCGACGACTCGCCGGCCCCCGAGGGCTCGGGCGACGGCCCCGACCTGCCCGACGAGCCCGAGGTCCTGCCCGACGTCCCGGACGCCCCGCCGGCGCCCGAGGGCGATAGCTCCGACGACAGCTAGCGGGCGCCGGGTGGCCAAGAAGACGGCCCTCGTGGTCGTCGACATGCTCAATCCCTACGACTTCGAGGACGCGGAGAAGCTCGCCGCGAACGTCGAGCCCACGATCGAGCCGATCCGCGAGCTGCTGGCTCGCTCGGGCGACAACGACGACGAGATCATCTACGTCAACGACAACTACGGCGACTGGAACTCCTCGCAGGAGGAGCTGACCCAGCGGGCTCTCGACGGCGAGTGCCCCGACGTGGTCGAGCCGATCCTGCCGCCGGACGGTTCGGCCTTCGTCCTCAAGGCGCGCCACTCGATCTTCTACGGCACGCCGCTCGACTACCTGCTCCACGAGCGCGAGATCGACCACCTGATCCTCGCGGGCCAGGTGACCGAGCAGTGCATCCTCTACAGCGCACTCGACGCGCATGTGCGCCACTACGACGTGACCGTTCCCCGCAAGGCGGTCGCCCACATCCATGAGCACCTGGCCGAGGCCGCGCTCGAGATGATGGAACGCAACATGGGCGCGGAGCTAGCCTGAGCGCATGGCAGGCGTCGAGATCAAGGTCCGCGAGAACGGGCCCTACAAGGTCACCGGCCCGATCACGCTGATCGACGCCGAGGGCAGGGAGTTCGAGCTGCCCGACGACGGCAAGCCGGTGGCGCTGTGCCGTTGCGGCGGCTCCACCACCAAGCCGTTCTGCGACGGCACGCATTCGAAAGTGGGCTTCGAGGCGGCCGAGCGGGCGGTCAGGTCCTCGCTTCGATCCAGCTGACGAGGACGGCCTCCGACGGGGCCGGGTCGAGCTCCAGGACCGGCGGCTCGTGCTCGGCGAGCCAGGCCCAGACGATGCGCACCTCGTCGACTTCGTTCTTCGGCAAGGGGCCGCGGTGGGCGGCGTTCGCCTTCAGCAGGACCGCCCGGGTGCGCTCCAGTAGCTCCGAAGGCCCCGGGAGCGGGCCCCAGTCGGCCACCCGGCCGCGCACGATCCAGAAGGCGTCGTAGCGGTCCTTGACGGGGTGGCGGGCGAGAGCCAGCCGGGGCAGGGCGTGGGTGGCGCGCAGCAGCCCCTCGAGCCGCTCGAGCAGCCAGGCGAGGCGCTCCTTGCGCCGCAGCAGCGCGTCGGCGCGCTCGTAGCGGCGCTCGGCGGCCGCGGCCTTCATACGGCGGTCGATCTCCTCGATGAGCAGCTTGCCCCCGTCGGGGCCCTCGAACAGGCCGAGCGCGGCGTCGAGCTGGCGGCGGTAGGCGTTGGGATCGAGGTCGCCGAGACAGGGCGAGCAGCAGCGGCCCATCTGGCCGTAGGCGGAGGGATGCTCGCGCAGGTTCAGCTTGCGGCCGCAGTGGCGCAGGCGGTAGAGCGAGGTGAGCTGGTCGGCCAGCTCGCCGGCGAGCGTTCTGCCCCGAAGCGGTCCCACGTTCACCGCGAGCCCCGAGGCCGGCGTCGGGCTCACTTCCAGGACGGGGTAGGGGATGTCCAGGCGGCAGCGCAGGTACACGTATTCGTCGGTGCGCTTGAGCGCGCGGTTGCCCTGCGGCCGGTGGGCCTTGATCAGGCGGTTCTCGAGCACCAGCGCGCCGAGCTCGGAGTTCGTGGCCCGGTAGTCGACGATCTCGGCGCGGCCGGTCCAGCCGGCGGGGGCGCAGAAGTGCGCCCGGGCCCGCGAGCGCAGCGACACCGACTTCCCGATGTAGAGGGGCCGCCCACGCTCGTCACGGAAGATGTACACGCCCGGGTCGTCCGGCAGCGAGGACAGGTCGGGGCGCTGGTCGGGCGGGATGGCCTCATCCGGCTCGGTCTTTCGGGCGCGCCGCCGCGACCGGCACAGCTCGAGGGCCTCGCGCACGCGCCCGGCGTTGGCGCACAGCTTGGGGAAGAGCGCACAGAAGACGCGCGCGCAGGTCAGTGCGTCGGGCAGGGCACGGTGGACCTCGTCGACCTCGATCCCGAGCGTGCCGGCGAGCGAGGCGAGGCCCCGCCGCCGCGCGAGCGGGGCGAAGCGGCGCGAGAGGGCCACCGTGCAGAGAACCGGCGGGTCCGGCCAGTCGAGGCCGGCCCGCTCGAAGGCCTGGCGCAGGACCCGCTCGTCGAAGCGGGCGTTGTGGGCCACCAGCACTCGCCCCTCGAGCCGCTCCGCGAGCTCGGGCAGCACCTCCTCCGGCGGGGGCGCCGCGTCGACCATGGCCTGGGTGATGCCGGTGAAGCGCTCGATGCCGCGTGAGAGCGGTCGCTCCACCTGAACGAGCGACTCCCAGGTGTCGTGTGTCTCGCCGCCGCCGACCAGCACAGAGCCCACCTCGGTCAGTTCGCACAGGTCGCCGGCCAACCCATTGGTCTCGGTGTCGACCGCGAGGAACTCGGTCTCGGCGACGGGCCGGTCGAGGAGTTCGCCAACGGAGCGTTCGAGAAGCATCCGGCCGATGCAACTCCTCGCACCGGACGGACTGAAAGACGGCCGTCTAGCGGCGCGTTCCCACGGCGACCAGGTACTCCTGCTCGAAGCGGGCGTCGTCGGCGCTGCCGCGGTTCCATTCCTCGGCGAACCCGTTCAGCGCCTGCTCGAACTCCTCCTCGCGCCCCGACTCGCGGGCGTTCTTCTCCGCGGCGATCGTGGGCCCGTAGCGCTCCCGGAAGTGATCGGCGTAGTCCCGCGGCCGCTCGAAGGCGGTGATGTCGAGCATGTCGCGCTCGAGCGTCCTGAGCTCCATCCGGTCGCCGAACAGCTCCTGTACGTGGTCCTCGCTGCCCCACATCGGAGGCGGCTGGGCGCCGGGCGGAGGCGGCGGCGCGAACGGCCCCATGGTCCTGAACAGCGCCCCGATCATGCCCTCGGGCGTCCAGTTGAGCAGCCCGATCGTGCCGCCCGGCCGGCAGACGCGCACGAGTTCGTCCGCGGTCTCCTGATGATGTGGGGCGAACATCGCGCCGATGCACGACATGACGACGTCGAAGGAACCGTCGTCGAACGGCAGGCTCTCGGCGTCGGCCTCGGCCCACTCCAGCTCGAGGCCCTCGGCCTCGGCGCGCCGGCGCCCCGCCTCGAGCAGCTCGGGCGTAAGGTCGCTGGCGACGACGCTCGCGCCCCGCTCGGCCGCCGGAAGCGAGGCATTGCCGGTCCCGGCGGCGACGTCGAGGACCCGCATGTCGGCCCCGATGCCGCACGCCTCCACCAGGCGCGGCCCCAGCGGCAGCAGGAACGCCTCGACCATCGACGGGTAGTCGCCCAAGGCCCACATCTTGCGGTGGCGGGTCTTGAGCTCGGCGTCGGACATCCGGCGACCGTAACGGCCCCGGGCGGCCGAGTCCACCCCGCGAGCGCTGACGCGGTGCTTGGCGTCCGCGGGCAGCCAAACCGGGTGATTGTGCAGTTAGTCCCCATATACGGGACCAGACGCAAAATCGCTCCGCGCGAGAAGCGTCGCGGGGGCCGAGGGCCGTCCGCTTCCGCTCTTACGGTGGATGGATGGCACGATCGAGCGCCTTCGTCTGCTCCGCCTGCGGGCAGGAGACCCCCAAGTGGCACGGGCGCTGCCCGGGCTGCGGCGAGTGGAACACGATCGCCGAGGAGGCGCGGGCGGCTCCGTCTCCGGGCCGGGCGCGGCAGGCGGGGAGGGCGCTCGAGCCGGTTCCGCTCGGGCAGGTCGAGGCTCCGGCCGTCGAGCGGCTGCGGACAGGTATCGGCGAGCTCGATCGCGTGCTCGGGGGCGGGCTGGTGCCGGGATCGCTGGTGCTGATAGGCGGGTCGCCGGGCATCGGCAAGTCCACCCTGACCACGGCCGCCCTCGCGGGTGTGGCGGCGGCCGGCAGGAAGGCCCTGTACGTATCCGGCGAGGAGTCCGCCGCGCAGGTGCGGCTGCGCGCGGAGCGGCTCGGGCCGGCGGCGCTCGAGGTGCCTATCGTGGCCGAGACCGACCTCGGCTCCGTGGTCGCCACGCTCGAGGCGGAGCGGCCCGACGTGTGCGTGGTCGACTCGGTGCAGGTGCTCTACGACCCCGGGCTGTCGGGCTCGCCGGGCTCGGTCGGCCAGGTGCGCGAGGTGGCCGGGCGGCTGATGAGGGTGGCGAAGGCCCAGGACACGGCGATCGTGCTGGTCGGCCACGTGACCAAGGAGGGCGCCCTGGCCGGGCCGCGGGTGCTCGAGCACCTGGTGGACTGCGTTCTGAGCTTCGAGGGCGAGCGCGAGCGGGCCTACCGGACCCTGCGGGCGCTCAAGAACCGCTTCGGCTCGACCAGCGAGGCGGGCGTGTTCGAGATGCGCGAGGAGGGGCTCGTGGAGGTCGAGGACGCCTCCGCCCGCTTCGTGTCCGAGGCCACGCGCGCCCCGGGCTCGGTGGTGCTGTGCGCGATGGAGGGCACGCGCCCGCTGCTCGTGGAGGTCCAGGCGCTGGTCGCTCCCACCGACCTGCAGCCGCCGCGCCGGGTGGCCAACGGCGTGGACCGCAACCGGCTCGCCCTGGTGCTGGCCGTGCTGGCCCGCCACGGCGGCCTCTCGCTCGGCCAGAGCGACGTGTTCGTCTCGGTCGCCGGCGGCGTGCGCGTCGACGAGCCGGGAGCGGACCTGGCGATAGCGCTGGCGCTCGCCTCAGCCGCGAGAGGCGTCGAGCTCGGCGAGGACGGCAAGCCGGTCGCCGCCTTCGGGGAGCTGGGGCTGACCGGCGAGCTGCGGCCGGCCATCCAGGCCGAGCGACGGCTCGCCGAGGCCGCCAAGTTCGGCCTGGGCCGTGTCCTTCACCCGGGGGACGGCCGCACGCTGCGGGCGGCGCTCGCCGACGCACTGCCCGGACGGCTGCGCCGGGCCGCCTGAGCCGCACGAAAAGCCCCGCATAGCCGCAAATAAGGGCGAAATCGGCCTCTTTGACGTATCATCGGAACCCATGCCGTACGCCGGGGATGACGTTTCAGAGCTCGAGGCGCGGCAAGAACCCCGGCTGGTCAGGGCCCTCGAAATGGTGGCCCCGGGCACTGCGGTTCGCGAAGGCCTCGACCACATAGTTCAGGGCAGGACGGGCTGCCTGATCTGCATCGGGGAGTCCGAGGAGCTCTCGTTCCTCCTCTCCGGCGGGGTCAAGCTCGAGGTGGACTACACCCCCGCGCTGCTCTACCAGCTGGCGAAGATGGACGGCGCGATCATCCTCTCCTCAAACGCCACCAAGATCCTCTGGGCCAACGTGCAGCTGATGCCGGACCCTACGATCCTCTCGCTCGAGACAGGCACCCGTCACCGCACCGCCGAGCGCGTCTCCAAGCAGACCGACGCCCTGGTGATCGCCGTCTCCCAGGCCCGCAGCGTCGTCTCGCTCTACCTCGACGGCGCCAAGTACATCCTCGAGGACATCCCTGTTGTCCTCGCCAAGGCCAACCAGGCGCTGGCCACGCTCGACAAGTACCGCAGCCGCCTGGACCAGGTCTCCACCCGCCTGACCGCGCTCGAGTTCGAGGGCGGGGTCACCCTGCACGACGTGCTGACCGTGCTCCAGCGCTCGGAGCTCGTCACCCGCATGGCCGTCGAGATCGAGCGCTACATCGTCGAGCTCGGCGCCGAGGGCCGCCTGATCGAGATGCAGCTCGAGGAGACCATGGTCGGCGTGGCCGCCGACAAGGCCGCCCT
>DATACN010000339.1:0-3433 GCA_036258995.1 Thermoleophilaceae bacterium
GGGGAGTGAACCAGGCCACCACGCTGACCCAGTCCTGCAGCCGGTCGAGCGGATAGAAGATCCCGCTGAACAGGAACAGCGGGGTGATGAAGAGCGTGTAGTAGAAGCTGTACCAGTCCATGGCCTTGATCAGCGAGGTGAAGGTCAGGCCGAGCATCCCGAAGCAGGCGCCGCCGAGAAGGAGGAACGGCGGAATCAGGAGGGCCCAGGCCGAGTCGACGAGGCCGAAGGCGGCCACGATCAGCGTGAAGACCGTGCCGTAGATGAACGCCCGGGTGGCCGCCCAGGCCACCTCGCCCAGCACCAGGTCCTGCACCTCGACCGGGGTGGTGAGCACCGCGTCGTAGAGCCGGCTCTCCTCCATCTTGAAGAAGATGTTCCAAGTGGTCTCGAACGAGGCGGCCCACATCACGGACGAGGCGATCAGACCCGGACCCACGAACTGCTCGTAGGGGATCCCCTCCACGCTGGCCAGGTAGGTCCCGAGCCCGAACCCCATCGCGAGCAGGTAGAAGAGGGGGTCGACGAACTGCGGCAGCAGCGCCCCCTTCCAGACCTTCGAGAACACGCGCAGGTCGCGCCGCCAGACGCGTGAGGCGCCCGGAAGGCTCGGGATGAGGTCCGACGCGATCACTCCCGCAGGCTGTGGCCGGTGATCTGGAGGAACACGCCCTCCAGGCTGTCCTCGCCGTAGCGCTCGCGCAGCTCGGGTGGCGACCCGAAGGCCACGATGTGGCCCTCGTCCATGATCACCAGCCGGTCGCAGATGCGCTCTGCCTCCTCCATGTAGTGGGTCGTCACGATCAGGGTCACGCCCTGCTTGCGCAGCCGGTCGAGCAGGCCCCAGACGGCGAGCCGTGCCTGCGGGTCGAGGCCGGTGGTGGGCTCGTCGAGCACCACCAGCTCCGGCCGGTTCACGAGCGCACGGGCGATCAGCAGGCGCCGCTTCATCCCGCCGGAGAGCTCGGCCGGCCGCCCGTCGGCGCGAGCGGTCAACAGTGTGAAGTCGAGCAGCTCGTCGATGCGGCCGTCGGCGGGCAGGCCGTGGTAGAGCGCCTGGATCGTGAGGTTCTCGCGCACCGACAGCTCGCGGTCGAGGTTCTGCTCCTGCGGCACCACGCCGATGCGGGCCTTGACCTCGCGCCGCTGACGCTGCACGTCGAGGCCGAGCACGCGCAGCTCGCCGCCGTCAACGGCCGCCAGGCCGTAGATCATCTTCATCGTCGTGGTCTTGCCCGCGCCGTTGGGCCCGAGGAAGCCGAAGCACTCGCCGCCGCGCACCTCGAAGTCGATCCCATCGACGGCCTTGATGTCGCCGTATGACTTGACGAGCCCGCGCGCGGCGACGGCGCTCATCGGGCCGCCGCCGGCTGGGGGCCGGTCCCCACGAAGCGCGGGACCAGCGCGCAGGCGGCGAGCATTACCGGCCCGAGCACCGCCGTCACCTCCCATCCCTCGGCCTGGACGCCGAAGGCGAGCGCGTTGTTCAGCGCGTGCAGGCCGATGACGGGGAAAAGCGAGCCGGTGCGTTCGTAGACGAGGCAGAAGATCACGCCCAGCACGCCGAGCGGGGGCACCAGCAGCAGGCCGTCGGCGGCGCTGCAGGCCCGGTCGGCCTCCTCGCAGGCCTCGTAATGGATGATCCCGAAGACCAGCCCGTCGATGAGGGCGGCCACCAGGACCGAGAAGCGGCCACGCAGGGCGCGGTAGATGAACCCGCGGAAGAAGATCTCCTCGGCGATGGGCGCGATGCAGATCACGACGAAGCCCGCGGCCACGAGGCCGAGCGTCCCCTCGTCCGCCCCCAGCGACTCGGTCACGCTCTGCTCGACGTCCGGCTGGACGGCCGCGCCATAGACGGCCGCGAAGACGTAGAAGCACACCATGCCCAGCGCGGCCCAGCCGACGGTCGGCCAGAAGGGCGCCTTGCGCAGGCCGAAGTGCGACGGGCGCGGGCGGGCCGCGAACGAGGCGAACAGGGTCGCTGTGCCGATGGCGACGGCTCCCATCAGCATCGTCCCGACCACGGTCACGGCGGGATCGGGATCGTCGAGCTCGGTGCCCGTCACCGCGAACAGGAGGGACTGCGAGATCAGCGTGAGGATCAGAAAGACGCCGAATCCCGCGAGCGCGTACCAGGCGGGCCAGCGCGGCGAGGGGTCGACGCCCTCGGGCAGCTCAGGGGGGTCGGGCGGCGGCTGGTGCACGGCTGTCGCCATTCGAGGTCAGGTTAGGGACGGCAGCTCGGCCAGCGAATGCAGCGATTCGACGCCGGGCGGCGGCTCGCCGTCGCGCACCAGCAGCAGCGGGCGAATGCCCGCTGCGCGAGCGCCGGCGACGTCGTTGTCGAGCGAGTCGCCGACGTGCACCGTCTCGGCGGCCGGAGATCCGGCCTGCTCGAGCGCATGCCGGAACAGAGCCGGGTCGGGCTTGGCGGCGCCCACGTCGGCCGAGGTCACGACCGCGTCGACGAGGTCGAGCAGGCCGAGCGGCTCGAGCCAGTCGGGCAGGGAGCAGTCCCAGTTGCTCGCGATCACGAGCTTGATCCCGTCGGCTCTCAGCTCGCGCAAGGCGGGCTCGGCGTCGGGATACGGCGCGAACTCGAGCGCGGCCAGCATCGCTCGGCGCGCCGTGGCATGGTCGAGCTCCGGAAGGCCGAGCTCGCCCATCAGCGCAAGCGCGCAGCGGTCGCGCAGGTCCTCCAGGCCCGGGCGGTCGCCGCCATCGAGGTGGTGTGCGAGGTAGTAGCCGATCTCGGCGCCGAAGCCGGCCGCGGCGCGCTCCTCCGACACGTCGAAGCCCGCGTCCGCCAGCTCTCGCCGAAGGCGCGGCGCCGGCGGCTGCAACTCGACGAGTGTGCCGAGCGCGTCAAGCAGCACCGCGCCGGTCATGCGATCCAGTGCCAGCTCGCGAACTGGGCCGTGAACAGGCCCAGCCCCAGGGCCGACCAGGCGACCGCCCGCTGGGTGAAGCGACGTTCCTCGCAGACGACGGCCAGCCACATGAAGACCGGGAAGAGCACGACCAGGAAACGCGGCAGCGACATGAGCGGCTGGGGGCCGGCCGGGAACGACAGCGGCAGCAGCAGCGATGCGGTGACCCAGGCGCCATAGGCCCGCGGCAGCCGCCGCCAGACGCCCACGCAGGCCACCAGCGCGAACGCGAGGAAGCCGAGCAGCATCAGGTTGACGGCTCCCACCCGGAACGGGTCGCCCCCCGCCGCTTCGAAGTAGACGGGCTCCTGCGAGCCCGACAGGAGCTGGCGCGCCCCGTCGAACGCCGCCACCAGGCCGTCCCAGGCCCCGCCCAGCGGCCCGGCGAAGTGACGGTTCCAGGCCTCCTGGACGTCGGCGAAGGCGAGCGGGTCGCCCTGCGCGAGGCCGAGGTAGAGGGCGTAGCAGCCCAGGCCGAGTGGGCCGAGCAAGAGCCAGCC
>DATACN010000340.1:0-10074 GCA_036258995.1 Thermoleophilaceae bacterium
GGGGCATCCTGCCCCGCGTTCTGATTATGCGCTTCGGCGTCACGCCTCAGTAACCACCGGCGAGCTTACGGTGGTCCCAGCTCACGACCCGCTGCGGGACGAAGCGCAGGCCTACCCGCTTCGGCGCCTGGCCGCGGAAGAACTCCTTCATCTCGGGCGAGCCGCCCCCGTAGCGGTCGACCAGGGCCTCGCCGACCGCGGCAACCCGATCGGTGTCGCGCTCGAGCTCGACGTCGCACTCCAGCATGACCCCGCGCAGCTCCTGGTACTCGACCCCGTCGTCGATCTCGACGGTCGCGCGCGGGTCGCGCTCGAGGTTCTTCGCCTTCTGCGACTTCGCATAGGTCCAGCCAGTCAGCTCAACACCGTTGGGCACGAACCAGAGCGCCACCACGTGCGGCCAGCCCCGCGGCCCGATCGTCGCCACCTGCATGACCATCTGCTCGTCGAGGAAGGCGCGCACCTCCTCCTCGCTCATCTCGATCTGCTTGCGCCGCGAGGGCATCGCGGGCGATTGTCGCGCGAGTCAGCTCTTTACGGCGCCGAGGACGGCTTCTGCCGCCTCGAGCACGGCGGCGCGGGCGTCCTCGGGCTCGAGCACGACGGCGTCGCCTGCTTCCTTCAGCACCTCGCGCGCGAGCCAGTCGCTGCTGGCGAAGGTCCGCTCAACCACAACCGAGCCGTCCGAGAGCTCCTCGACCACGCGCCTGTCCTCTCGGGCCCAACGTGCGCGGTCGGGGGAGATCCAGATCCGGGCGGTGCGGGAGGCGGGGACCTCGCCGGTCGAAGGCCAGCCGTGCACGTCGGGCTCCACGCCCTCGCGCGGTTCGAAGCGCTCGTCGAGCACGGTGGCCTCCCTGATCCGGTCGAGGCGGTACGAGCGGGGGGCGTCCTTGTCGAGGTCCCACACGTGCACGTACCAGCCCTCCTGGCCGTTCATCAGCTTGTAGGGCTCGACTGTGCGCTCGGTGAACTCGTCCTCGTTCTCCTTGTAGTAGTCGATCCGCAGCAGGCGGCGGCCGGCGATCGCCTTGCTGACGACGCGCGCGACCTCGGAGTCGTCGCCCTTGGCGGTGGTGATCTGGAGCCCCTCCTCGGCGGGGTCCTGGCCCAACGCCTTCACGATCTTCGCGCGCGCGGAGCTGAGCGAGCCCTCGGGCAGGTGCTCGCCGATCAGGTCGATCGCGGCCACGAGCGCCTTGGCCTCGAGCGGAAGCAGGCGGGCCGGCCGGGCGAAGTTGTCGCCGTAGGGCTCGGGATCGACCTCGATCGAGCCGTCCTTGACCTCGGCGTAGAGCACGTAGCTGCCGCCGCCGAAGTTCACGACGTTCAGCACGTCGATGTCCTGACGGAGCTCCTGCTCGGAGACCTGGAGGGTGCGGCAGAGCTAATCGAGGTCGAGGCGGCGCGCGTCGCGGGCCGCTTCGACCAGGATCCCGGCGAGGGTCACGAGCCGGGCGAAGCGCTCTGGCCGGATGGGCGCCTCGCGACCGTCGTCGTCGGCAGCAGCTCCGTTCTGCGGCCGCGAACGCCGGCGCTTGGGGCCGGCGTGCTCGAAGTCGCCCTCGTGGCGCTCGACCACGAGCTCGAGCCGCTCGCGCGCCTCATCGACCAGCTCGGGCGGCTCGAGGATGCGGGCCTGCGGCCCCAGGCCGAGCACCCACGAGGCGAGCTGGCGCGAGCTCGAGTAGTCGGTCTCGAACTCCACGCCGCCGTCGGCCTCGTTGACCTCGCCCGCGTGCCCGAAGTGGCGCAGCGCCAGCCAGTCGATCCGCTCGGACAGCCAGATGCGCGCGCGGCCGACCGAGTCGCCGAGCTGCCAGTCGGCGCGCTGCGCATAGATGCGCGGGTCGAAATCGTCGGCCTCCGGACGGTTGAAGTCGTGCTCGGCCTTGGACGAGTACCCGACCTTCCCGAGGATGCGCGAGACCCGGAACTCGCGGATGTCGCCGCGCTCGTGCGAGTGGCCGATCAGGTAGAACTGCCCGCCGCGGTACAGCAGGTGGTAGGGGTCCACCTTGCGCTTCTCCGAGGCATCGCGGCCGATCGTGTAGTACTCGAACACGATCGTCTTGCGGCGGAATATCGCGGTCTCGATCTTCGACAGCCGCTGCGACAGCTCACGGCCGCCGGCTCCGGCGGTCACCGCCAGCGCTACCGAGCGCTGCTCAGGCGCGTCGAGCGGCGAGGGCTTGCCCCAGGAGAGCTGCTGGAGGGCCAGCCGCAGCGGCTCGGCGTAGGCGAACTCCCCGTCGAGCAGCGACAGAGCGGTCCGCAGGGAGCCGAGCTCCCTGGTGGAGAACTCGATCGCCGGCAGGTAGAAGTTCTCGGGCGGTAGCGAGTAGTTCTCGGACTCGTAGTAGCCCTCGGCCGGCTTGTCGACCTTGAGCTGGATGCCGAGCGACTCCAGCTCGGCGCGGTCGGCGTAGAAGCGGCGCGCGAAGGCCTCGTCGTTCATCTGCGAGTAGCCCTCGACGTCCTGCTTGATCTCCAGCGCGGTGACCGGTCTCCGTTCCGCCATCAGGAACGAGATCAGCGAGAGCTGGCGAATCAGCTTCTCGGTGTCCTTGGCCATCGCGCCACGAGAATAAGCAGGAACCACGGTGCATGCCTCCCCCTGGGGGGAACGGCCCCGCTATTTGCGGAGCCGGGCTCCCGGGTACAGCCCAGCCGTGGAGGCAAGGACGGTTCTCATGGGCGACTGGGGCCGCGTCGTGCGCGACCCGATCGACCTCTTGCGCGCGACCTTCTTCGTGGGCGCCGCGATCTTCCTGGTTACAGGCGAGCTGAAGGGAGTGGGGAACCTGCTGGTCGGAGGCGGCGCCCTGCTCGTGGCCCGCGCGGTGGACCTTCCCAGGGTGTACGACCTGGCCTTCACGATCGCCATGATCCTGACCGGCTGGGGAGAGGCGCTCGGCCTCTACGACGCCTGGGAGCAATACGACAGCGTCGTGCACTTCATCGTGCCGATGATGTGCAGCCAGGTCGCGTACATCGCCCTCGCGCGGATCGAGGTGCTCCCGGACATGCGCGAGGAGTTCACTCCGCGTCACTACGCCGGCATCTTCACGATCGCGTTCGCTCTCGGAGTGGCGATCGGCGGCCTGTGGGAGATCGTCGAGTGGGCCTCCGACGGCGTCTTCGGCTCGAACCTCTCGATGGGCAACGACGACACCGTCGGCGATCTCGTCGCGGACAGCCTCGGCTCGCTGGCCGGCGCCCTGTTGCTCGTGGCCTGGACCAGGTACGGCTGGGGCTCTGTGCGCCGCGTCCCCGGCGAGAGCGGCCGCGAGGACGTGGACGCGTGAGCTAGGCCGCTTCGCGCGCGTCGTCGCGCTCGGCGCGGCCGAAGTACGCCGCGCTCGAGATGCCGCGGTCGAACGCCGACCAGCGCTCGCCGTCGGCCAGCGCGCGCTCGAGGCGGTCGAAGCTGCCGAGCGTGCCGCCGAGGTTGTCGATCATGTGAACCAGGGCGGCCTCTCTGGTGCAGGGCACCACCGGGCTGCCGTGCTCGAGCTTTCCGTGGTGAGAGAGGATGATGTGCAGCACGGCCTGGGCGCACTCGGCGGGGAAGCCCTCGATCCGCTCGATCTCTCGCCGGACGATGAAGTAGCCGAGCGGGATCTCCCCGAGCAGCTTGCCCGAGTCGGTGAGGTCGATGGCCCCGTTGGCCATCGCATAGGCCTCGACCTTGCCGATGTCGTGCAGGAGCGCGCCGGTTACCGCGATGTCGTGGTCGACGTCCGGGAACGGTCCCGCCGCCAGCGCGTGAACTCCCTGGGCGACCGAGAGGCAGTGCTCGAGAAGCCCGTGGCGGTAGGCCTGGTGGTAGTGCTTGGCCGCCGGCGCCTCGTGCCAGCGTCGGCCGATCTCCGTTCTCGGGTCGATCAGCCGGGCGAGCAGCTCGCGGAGGTGCGGTTGGCGCACGGTCCCGATGAGCTCGTCGAGCGCGGCGGCCATTTCCCGGTACGCGATGGGCGGACCCTCGGCCAGGTCGGCCGGCTCGTATTCGCCCTCGTTGGCGGCTCGCATGGCCCGCACGGTGAGACAGCCGCCATAGCGCGGGTCGATCGCGTAGTTGCCCTTGGTCCGCACGACCGCGCCGGGCGCGGCACAGCCCGCGACCTCGTCGATCCCGTCCCAGACCACCGCCTCGACGCGCCCGCTGGCGTCGCCGAGCCAGAGCTTGAGGAAGGGCTCGCCGTTGCGCTTCTGGCGCCGCGCGAGCTCCTGGACCACGAAGACCGAGTCGACCTCCTGGCCGTCCTGCAGGTCGCGGACGAAGGCCTTCGTGGCTGTCAGTGTGGTCTGCTCCATGCGGCCTGCCACCGTAGAACGGGTCGCGGACGGGTAAAGGAGCTGAGATGGCGGTGTTAGTCGCGGGCGGGACGGGCGCATTGGGCGGGGCGGTCCTGCGCGACCTGGTGGCCACCGGCTACGACGTTACCTCCACCTGGCTGGTGGATCGCGAGCGCGAGCGGATCGAGTCGGAGTTCGGCGATACGGTGACCTTGATCCAGGCCGACCTCTTCGACCACGACGAGGCGACGGCCGCGGTCCAGGCCGTCCCGGACCTCGAGGCGGTAGTCAATCTCGTGGGCGGCTTTGGCTCAGGCCCGAGGGTGCATGAGACGCCCGCCAGCGACTTCATGGTCCTGATCAGGCTCAACGTCGAGCCGGCCTTCCGCCTGGCACGGGCCGCCATGCCCCGCCTGATCGAGCGCGGAGGAGGGGCCTTCGTCGGAGTGTCCGCGCGAGCTGCGCTGCGGCCGTTCTCGGGCGCCGCCGGCTACGCGGCGGGCAAGGCCGCGGTGCTCGCATTCATCCAGGCCCTCGACGCCGAGTACAAGGCCGACGGCGTGCGCTGCAACGCGGTGCTGCCGAGTGTGATCGACACGCCTGCCAATCGCGAGGCCACGCCCGACGCCGACTTCTCGAAGTGGGTCCCGCCCGAGCAGATCGCCCGGGTCATCCGCTTCCTGGTCTCCGACGAGTCGGCGCCGATCAGCGGCGCGGGAATCCCGGTTTACGGCCGGGCCTGATCGCCGCCGTAGTAGGCGAGTGCCTTGCGGCCGAGCTCCTTCGTGGCGCCGGCGTTCTGGATCGCGCCCAGCGGCGCGCCCACCAGCGGTATCAGCCGCCCGGCGTAGCGGCGCGCCAGCCGCTTGGCGGCGTACTTGGCGAGCCGCGCGTGGATGGCCTCGTCGCGGTCCGAGGACATGGCGCGCTGGGCCATCGCCACGGCCAGGTGCTTGCCGGCCCCGTCGAGCGCCTGCCGCGCCTCCGCCGCCGTCGGATAGACGCCCTGGAGGGTGAGCAGCTCGGCGGGGCGCATGGGGTGGTTGGGATCGAAACCGTGGGCCGCCGCGATGTAGAACACCATGCGGCTCTGGATCCACAGCAGGGCGACGAGATCCGGGCCGGCGGTGATGGCCCCGCCGATCCCCAGGGCCGCCCCCTCGAGGCGAGCCATCCGCACGTGCTTGCGGTAGGCGACCTGCGCGAGCTCATCCGGCTGGTGGCCCGGTCCGGCGATCTGGACCCAGCGCTCCGCCTGGGGGCCGAACCGCTCGGCGGCCGCGAGCGCGATGTACTCGGGCGCCCGCTCGGGCTCGGCGCGGATGCGCTCCCACAGGGAGGAGGGCGGCCGCTCGAGGTGCTCGATCTCGGTGCCTGTGCTCATCTGCCGATCAGTTTGCCGACACCGCCGATGCGGTAGTAGTCAGGCATGAGCACAGAAACGACACCCACTCCAGGCCAGGGCATCCTCAGCCCGGAGCGCCGGGAGGAGCGCGAGCAGCTCATCGAGATGCTCACCACGGCCTACTGGATGGAGATCGAGACGGTGATGAGCTACATCGCCAACTCGATCAATCCGGACGGCGTGCGCGCACAGGAGATCATCGAGTCGCTCGAGCAGGACATCCAGGAGGAGCTCGGCCACGCCCGCCAGTTCGGCGAGCGAATCAAGGAGCTCTACGGGGTGGTTCCCGGCTCGCTCGACTTCAACGCCGAGCAGTCCTACCTCCAGCCGCCCGACGAGCAGACGGACATCGTGCACGTGATCAAGGGCGTGATCGAGGCCGAGACCGGCGCCATCGACCACTACAACAAGATCATCGAGTTCTGCGACGGCCTCGACCTGGTCACCCAGGACATGGTCATCGAGATCCTCCACGACGAAGAGGGTCACCGCCGGCTGTTCGAGGGCTTCCTGCGCGAGTACAAGGTCGAGGGACTGGCCTAGCCGGCCGGGTTTGGCCTAGAGCCGCACCGGATACGCAAATTGCATGCAGGCAGGGGGTCGCCGCCGCGCGCGGCGCGCGACGCTTCTCATCTCGTGCCTATCCGCGGTAGGGGCGTTGGCGGCACCCGGCTCGGCGAGCGCCGCCGAACAGCAGGCCTATGCCGCGGCGATTAACTACGCGACTCCGGCCGTCGTCCTCGGCAAGGGCGACAGCCTCAAGTTCACCAACCTCGACACGCTCGCCAAGCACGACCTCGCGTCCGACGAGGACAAGTTCAAGAGCCCCCTCCTCGGCGGCGGCGAGTCGGCGAAGGTCGAAGGGGTCGAGAAGCTCCAGCCGGGCAACTATCCATTCCACTGCACGCTGCACGCCTGGATGCGCGGCGTGGTCACCGTCAACGAGGCCGGCGGGGCTCCCACCTCGCCATCGCTCGATGGCGGCGGCACCCCGTTCGGCAAGGTCAATGCCGCGCCGGACCCGATGGACCTGGCTCCCCAGGCCGAGCCAGGCCCGCTCGGGCGCGGTAGCTGGCCACTCTACGGCAAGGACCTGGCGAACTCCCGCAACGGCGGCGCGGCCGGCCCGTCGCTGGCGGAAGCCGCGCGGCTGGGCCCGGCCTGGAGCTTCTACTCGGCCGACGGCGACTTCACCGGGACGCCCGTGGTCTCGCGCGGGATGCTCGTGGCCGGGTCGAACGGCGGCCGCGTCTACGGTCTCGACGCCGCCACCGGCCGCAAGCGCTGGGAGGTCGACCTGGGCGAGCACCCGATCAACAACACGCCCGCCATCAGCGGCCGCCGCGTATTCGTGGCCGTGGCCCGGCCCCACAAGCCCTACCTGGTCGCGCTCAACCTGAAGACCGGGAAGAAGCTGTGGCGCAAGTCCAGGGTGCTGGACACCCAGAAGGACTCCGACGTCTACGGCAGCCCGGTCGTGTGGCGCAACAGGGTCTATGTGGGTGTCTCGGCGCTCTTCGGCGAGACCGGCGACCCCGAGGTGTCCGTGCGCGGCTCCGTGGTCGCCGTCGACGCGCGGACGGGTAAGCGCCGCTGGAAGACCTACATGGTCCCGCCGGGCCACGACGGCGGCTCCGTCTGGACAACGCCGGCGATCGACAAGAAGACGGGCGTCCTCTACGTGGGGACCGGCAACGCCTACCACGACCCCGCCGCCGACACGACCGACTCGATGGTCGCCCTCAGCGCGCGCACGGGGCGGATGCTCCGCCACTTCCAGGCAACGGCCGGCGACACCTGGAACGCCACCGGCAACGTGCTGGAGGGGCCCGACCACGACTTCGGCGCCTCGCCAAACCTCTTCCGCGGGCCCGACGGGCGGCCGCTCGTGGGCGAAGGCCAGAAATCGGGCACCTACTGGGCGCTCGACCGGCGGACGATGAAGCTGGTCTGGTCGGCGGTGACCGGGCCGGGCACGGTCGTGGGCGGAATCATCGGCTCGACCGCCACCGACGGCGAGCGCATCTACGGCCCCGACACGCCCGGCGGGGAGATCTGGTCGCTCGACCGGGGCGGGGGCTACAAGTGGTTCTCGGCCGACGGCGGCCCCGCCCGCTTCAACCCGGTGGCGGTGGCCAACGGCGTCGTCTACACGAGCGACATGTCCGGAGCGCTGACCGCGCGGGATGCTGCGACCGGCGCGATCGTGGCACGGCTGCCGCTCGGGTCGCCCACCTGGGCCGGCGTCTCGATCGCCGGCGGCTCGGTGTTCGCGGCCACCGGCATCGAGGGCGGGGCCGGCTACATCGTCTCCTACCGCGTTCGCGAAGGGCACGGGCTGGCGGGCGGCGGCCACGAGCCCGGCGCCGACCGGTCGGATCCCAACCCTGAGCGAAACGGCCGCGAGCGCAGGGACAGCCGCAGGTCGAGGGCGCAGCGCCAGCGCATGCCGGGCGAGAGGCGCAAGAGCGAGAGGCAGCGTCACGCCGAGCACGGGCACGAGCACGGCCACCACGGCCATAAGAAGAAGAGGTCGAAGAAGAAGTCAAAGAAGCAGGGCGGCCACAAGCACGCCCACATGCACTACGCGCACAAGCCGGGACAGGGCGGCGGCCTGGTCAAGGGCCTGGCGCGGCGCAGCGACCGCTACGTGCCCAAGCCGGCTGGGACCACCGAGAAGCTGACCTTCTACTACGGGCCCTACACGGTTCCGCCGGGCCAGGACCTCAACCGCGTCGACCTCGACCTGCCGACGCGCAACGGGTTCCTGCTGTCGGTCGATCCCAGCATGCGACGGGTGACCGACCTGTCCGAGCCGACGCACCAGGAGGCGCACATCCACCACGCGCACTGGTTCGAAGCCGAGCCGGGCACCGACAACAAGGGCGACATGTACTTCGGCGGCAATGCCGAGTGGATCTTCGGCAACGGCGACGAGGAGACCAGGGGTGACTTCCGGGCGCGCAGCGCGGCCGACCCGGACGGCCCGGTGTACGGCCAGCACATCCCGGCGGGCAAGCCGCAGTCGCTCATCTACATGCTCCACAACAAGACCGCCTCGCCGCTGGTCGTCTACATCGTGCTCGACGTGGTCTTCCGCCACGGCAACAAGGAGGAGCTCGGACGCCTGACCGGACGGCCGCACCGCGACGTGTCCGGGATGCTCTTCGGCCGCACCTACGACGTCCCGCGCCAGCCGAAGGGGGACGGCCGCTTCGAGTACGCCAAGGACGGCAACGGCCAGGCCACCTACGCGACCACCGAGCAGCGCAAGAAGTTCATCGAGTTCGTGGCGCCGGCCGACGGCGTGATCATCGGAATGGGCGGCCACCTGCATCCCGGCGGGACGCGGGTGGTGGTGGAGAACTACGGCAGCGAGCAGAGACCCTGTCGGAACGACGGACGCGGCTACGGCGGGACGCTGCTGCTGAACTCCGACGCCCGCTTCCGCAAGGCGCCCTACTCGGAGGACTTCCAGATGGAGGTGAGCCACCCGGGCTACAGGGCGCCGATGCACAAGGGCGACCGCATCCGCATCAGCGGCACCTACGAGAACAAGCGCCACGCCTGGTACGCGGTGATGACCCACCTCGGCATCTACGTGGACGAGGAGCAGAAGCCCTGGCGGGGCTGCAAGCCGCGCGTGATCAACAGCCGCAAGTGGAACCCGGTCGACGGAGTGCTCAACCGGCCGCGCTGGGGCGGCAAGATCGACCCGTTCTGCGGCGCGCGCTGGGGCGGCCACGCTTGCGACCACCCGGAGGACAAGTCCAAGCTCCGCGAGGTCCCGGCAACGCGGGTCACGGTCGCGAACTTCGCCTACACGCCAGGCAACCGCGCCGCCGGTGAGCCCGGGGAGGGCGGCGAAGGCGGCGGGGGCGGAGGCTCGGGCGGCGGCGTCGGGCTGCCCGGCGCCGCGGCGAGCGGCGAGGTAGCGGTGGTGCCGCGCGGCACGCCGCTCACGTTCTTCAACGCCGACCAGGCCGCCGGCATCCGGCACACGATCACGACCTGCCGCTGGCCGTGCAACGGCACCTACGTCGCCAACTACCCGCTCGCCGACGGGCGTTGGGACTCCGGCGTGATGGGCTACGACCCGATCGACAAGGGCAGCGCCTCGCCGCTGGCCGAGACGCCGAAGGACCTCAAGCCCGGCACGTACCCGTACTTCTGCCGCATCCATCCCTGGATGCGCGGCGCGTTCAGGGTCAAGTGACCGGCACCGTCGCACCGGTTCGGGGCGAGCCCGCCGTCTCGGCCGGCCGCCAGTGGCCGCTCCTCGTGATCGCGTTCGCCGGCGGGATCGTCGCGGCCGCGGGCATCTACTGGGACCTCGGCTGGCACTACGACCTCGGTCGCGACACGCCGCT
>DATACN010000341.1:0-2459 GCA_036258995.1 Thermoleophilaceae bacterium
CCGGTCCCGCTGCCCACCGAGAAGAACGTCTACTGCGTGATCCGCAGCCCGTTCAAGGACAAGGACTCGCGTGAGCACTTCGAGATCCGCACGCACAAGCGGCTGATCGACATCCTGCAGCCGACGCCGAAGACGGTCGACTCGCTCCAGCGACTCGACCACCTGCCGGCGGGCGTGGACATCCAGATACAGCTCATCTGATGGCCGGGATGTTGGGACGCAAGCTCGGCATGACGCAGGTCTTCGACCCCGAGGACGGCCACGTCGAGCGCGTGACCGTGCTCGAGGCCGGCCCCTGCTTCGTGACCGCCCTGCGCCGGGCCGACCGTGACGGCTACGACGCCGTGCAGCTCGCCTTCGGGGCGGGTCGCGAGAAGGGGCTCCAGAAGGCCCGGCTCGGCCACCTGAAGAAGGCCGGGGTCGGGCCGCTGCGCCATCTGGCCGAGTTCCGCGGCGAGCCCGGCGAGCTCGAGGTCGGCAACGAGCTGGGCGTCGACGCGGTGTTCGAGAAGGGCCAGAGGGTCAAGGTCTCCGGTCGCTCGAAGGGCAAGGGCTTCCAGGGCACGATCAAGCGCCACAACTTCCACCGCGGCCCGGTCAGCCATGGCTCGCACAACGTCCGCGCGCCCGGCTCGATCGGCGCCTCGGCCGATCCCGCGCGCGTGTTCAAGGGCATTCGCGGTCCCGGCCAGATGGGAAACAAGCGGGTGACCCAGCGCGGCCTCGAGGTCGTGGACGTGCGGCCCGAGGAGAACCTGCTGCTGGTGCGGGGGTCGGTGCCCGGGCCGACGAACGGCGTCGTCGAGATCAGGGTGGAGGAGTAGGCGATGGCCACCGCCAAGACCTCATCCGCCGCCCCCAAGGCGCCCTGGCTCGGAAAGAAGCAGGGCAAGGTCGATCTCGACAAGGCGATCTTCGCCGAGCGCTTCCACGGCCCACTCGTGCACGAGGCCGTGCGGGCCGAGCTCTCGGCGCGCAGGCGCGGCACCGCTTCGACAAAGACACGTGGCGAGATCGCCATGACCACGGCCAAGGCCTGGCGCCAGAAGGGCACCGGCCGCGCTCGCGCCGGCGCGCTCTCCGCCGGGCAGCGCACGGGCGGGGGCGTGATCTTCGGCCCCAAGCCGCGGGGCTACACGGTCAAGGTCAACCGCAAGGCCCGTCGCCGGGCGCTGCGCGCCGCCCTCACGGTGCATGCCGAGCGCGACTCGCTGGCCGTGGTGGACGCGTCGGCCTTCGACGAGCCGGCGACGAAGAAGGCGGCCGAGTTGCTTGGCGGCTTCGGCGACGGCGGGCCGGCGGCGGTCGTGCTGGCCGACGGCGAGGAGAACTGCGTCAAGTCCTTTCGCAACATCGCCGGGGTGTCGGTCCTGCACGTGAACGACCTCGGCGTGGCCGACGTGGTCGGCGCCGCCCGGCTGGTCGTGTCCGAGGCGGCCCTGGAGCAGCTGACGAGGCGGGCGGCGTGAACTCGCGCAACGTGATCATCCGGCCCGTCGTCTCCGAGAAGAGCTACGCGCTCCTCGCGGCCGGGAAGTACACCTTCCGCGTCCACGAGCGGGCCAACAAGACGCAGGTGCGCCAGGCCGTGGAGGAGATCTTCGGCGTGCGCGTGCGCGGGGTGCGCACCTCCTGGGTCAAGCCCAAGCCGAAGCGCCGCGGCTGGACGTCGGGCAAGCGCCGGCAGTGGAAGAAAGCCGTTGTGACCCTGCACCCCGAGGACTCCATCGAGCTGTTCGAGGGCCAGGAGATCGCGGATGGTTAGACGAGTCCCGAGTGAGGATGCGGATTAGGAACATGCCCGTTCGCAAGCACAAGCCCACCACGCCGGGACGGCGCTTCGCCACCTGGGCCGACAACCGCGAGGTCACGAAGTCCGAGCCGGAGAAGGGCCTGACCGAGGGCATCTCCAAGTCCGGCGGGCGCAACTCCAAGGGCCGGGTCACCTCGCGCCACCGCGGCGGCGGGGCCAAGCGCCGCTACCGCAAGATCGACTTCAAGCGGCGCAAGGACGGCGTGCCGGCCAAGGTGGCGGCGATCGAGTACGACCCGAACCGCAGCGCCCACATCGCGCTGCTCCACTACGCCGACGGCGAGAAGCGCTACATCCTGGCGCCGGCCCGGCTGCGCGTGGGCGCCACGGTGATGTCGGGCGACAACGCCGACATCCAGACCGGCAACAGCCTTCCTCTGCGTGCGATCCCGACGGGGACGACCGTGCACAACGTCGAGCTCACGCCCGGCCGGGGCGGGCAGCTTGGGCGCTCGGCCGGAACCGCCATCCAGCTCGTGGCCAAGGAGGGCCGCATGGCGACGCTCCGTCTTCCCTCCACCGAGATGCGGATGGTCTCCGTGGACTGCCGCGCCACTATCGGGGCGCTCGGCAACGCCGAGCACGAGCTGGTGGACCTGGGCAAGGCCGGCCGCTCGCGGCACCGCGGCAAGCGCCCCCAGACCCG
>DATACN010000342.1:0-2711 GCA_036258995.1 Thermoleophilaceae bacterium
CGTCCTCGTCCGGGCGCGCGACCTTCGCCCCCATCGCGGACGGCAGCCCGAAGCCCATCGTCCCCAATCCGCCCGAGTTGATCCACTGCCGGGGCTCCTTGAAGTGGAAGTACTGCGCGCACCACATCTGGTGCTGCCCGACGTCCGAAGTGACGATGGCCTCGCCGCCCGTGGCCTCGTACATCGCCTCGATCATGCGCTGGGGCTTGATCTCCGAGTCCTCGGACTCCTCGTAGCCCAGCGGGTGCTTCTCTTGCCAGCCGCGGATGCGCTCCCACCAGGCGTCGAGGCGCGACGAGTCGGTGTCGAGCGCCCGGTACTCGGCGGTGAGCTTGGGCAGGATGCGTTTGGCGTCGCCGACGATCGGGATGTGTGCGGGCACGTTCTTCGAGATCTCCGCCGGGTCGATGTCGATGTGGATGAACTTGGCCCGCGGCGCGAACTCCGACAGCTTGCCCGTGATGCGGTCGTCGAAGCGTGCCCCGACGGCGCAGATCAGGTCGGCCTCGTCCATCGCGTAGTTGGCCGCGCGGGTGCCGTGCATGCCGAGCATGCCGAGCCACTGCTCGTGCGGCGCCGGGAAGCCGCCGAGACCCATCAGCGTGCAGGTCACCGGGAAGCGGTCCGACAGCACGAGCTCGGTCAGCTCCTTGGCGGCTTCGGCGTTGACCACCCCGCCGCCTGCGTAGATCACCGGGCGGCGGGCGTTGGCGAGCGCCTTCGCCGCCAGCCGGATCTGCTTGGCGTTGCCCTCGACGGTGGGCTGGTAGCCGGGCAGGGAGATGCGGTCGATGTCGACCGGCTCGTACGGGATGTCCGCGCGCGAGAGGTCCTGCGGGATGTCGAGCACGACCGGCCCGGGGCGGCCGGTACGGGCGATGTGGAACGCCTCGTGGATGCCCTTCGGGATCTCCCGCGGGTCCTGGATCATGATCGAGTGCTTGACGATCGGCATCGTGATGCCGGTGACGTCGGCCTCCTGGAAGCCGTCGGTGCCGATGAGCTCGGTGCGGACCTGGCCGGTGATGAACACGGTCGGCACGGAGTCCATGACGGCGTCGGCGATGGCGGTGACGAGGTTCGTGGCCCCGGGGCCGCTGGTCGCCAGAGCCACTCCCACCCGGCCGGAGGCCTTGGCGTAGCCCTCGGCCGCGTGCCCGGCGCCCTGCTCGTGGCGGCACTGGATGTGCCGGATGCCTGCGTCGTAGAGCGCGTCGTAGGTGGGCAGGTTGGCCCCGCCCGGGATCCCGAAGACGTGCTCGACGCCCTCGGCCTTGAGGCACTCCATGATCGCGTCGACCGCGCGCATTGCGGGCGAGTGTAGTGGGCGCGCTCGGGCGGCTACAGGTCGCGGCCGCAGCCCATGCAGACCTGCACGTGGGTCGGCTGCACCTTGCCGCACTCAGGGCATGCGCGGCGCGGCTCGTTCTGCTCGAAGCGGTAGAAGATCGCCGCCAGCGTGCCGAGGATCGGCAGCACCAGCCCGATCAGGAACCAGATGAAGAACGAGCTGCCCTTGATCTTGCCGATCGTTCCCGCCGACAGGCCGAAGAAGAACAGCACGACCGCCGCCTCCATCGAGTTGCTAGAGCACTCGGTTCAGGGCCCAGAGGATCGCCACGATGGCGAGCACCCCGACGATCAGCCAGGCCGCGAACGCGACGAACCCGAGCACGACCTTGAACAGCACGTAGGCGGCGGCGACCAGAACGCCGATGGCGAGCAGCCTGCCGCCGATGTCACTCATGCGCTCGCCCATGCAATCAGTGTGTCAGGTGGGCGTCGACTCGCCGCGCTCCTGCGGAGGCGCGGTCTCACCGAGCGGCGCGGGGTGCCCCAGCTGGCCGAGCTCGGCCGCGGCGCGGCCGAAGAACAGGCCCACGGTCCAGTCAGCGGCCAGCCGCAGCCTGCGGGCCATGCCGGGCATCACCGCGAGGTGGTACGTGCGGGCGGCGAACCAGGCAGGCAAGCCGCGCAGGCGCACTCCGAGCATGGTGGCGACGGCCTTGTGCTGTCCCATGTCCACGAACACGCCGAGCGTGCGGTAGCGGAAGGGCCGCAGGCGGGAACCGCTGAGCGAGGCGGCCACGTTGTCGGCGGCCACGCGCCCCTGGCGGATGGCGTGCTGGGCGGTCGGGGGCGAAGGCAGCTTGCCCCGCCTGGCCGGATCGGGCACGGCTGCGCAGTCGCCAATGGCCCAGACGTTCTCCCTCCCCTTCACGCGGGTAGTGGCCTCGGTCTCGATGCGGCCCCGGGCCAGCGGCAGCCCGAGCTCCCCGACCACGGCGGGTGGCCTGACGCCGGCGGTCCAGCACAGCGTGCGGGTCGGGACCCGCTCGCCGGTCGACAGCAGCGCCGAGTCCTCCTCCAGCGAGTCGAGCCGCGTGCCGGTGCGGACCTCGATGCCGCGCCCGCGTAGGTCGCGGGTGGCGAACGCGGCCAGGCTCTCCGGGATCTCCTGCATGATCCGGTCCTCGGCCTCGACCAGCAGCCAGCGGGTGCCGTCCAGGCGGCAGCGCGGATAGCGGTGCAGCACGTCGGCCACGTAGTCCTGCAGCTCTGCGATCCCCTCGACGCCGGCGTAGCCGGCTCCCACGAACACGAACGTCAGATAGCTGCGGCGCTCCTCGGGGTCGTCGAGCTGCTCAGCCACCTCCAGGCACCAGACCGCCCTGTTTCGCATCGCGATCGCGTCGACCAGGCTCTTGAAC
>DATACN010000343.1:0-9149 GCA_036258995.1 Thermoleophilaceae bacterium
CCCAGCGGCCCGGCGAAATCGCGGTACCAGGCCTCCTGCACGTCGAGGAACGCGAACGGGTCACCCTGGACGAAGGCGAGGTGCAGCGCATAGGCGCCGAGGCAGGCGGGCGCGAGCGCGAGCCAGGCCAGGTCGCGCAGCCGTCGGTCGTGCTGCGCCCACCACAGCATCGCCACCGGAAGCAGCAGCAGGATGCCCGCGCTCCGGGTGGCCGAGGCCGCCCCGGCCGCGGCGCCCGCCCAGGCCCAGCTCCCGGTACGCGCCGCGTAGAAGGCGCCCACCGATGCCAGCAGAAAGAGGCTCTCGGAGTAGGGCGCGCCGAAATAGAGCGAGGCGGGAAACACCGCCAGGAGAAGCAAGGTCGGCGCCGCGAGGCGGCGCCCCAGCTCCAGTGAGGTCAGCCGGAAGAGCAGCGCCAGGGCCCCCAGGAAGGCGGCCAGCGATACCAGGTAGGCGGCTATCAGCCGCGCGCCGGGCGACCCACCGCCGAGCTCGCCGGCGGCACGAACCAGAAGCGGGTAGAGAGGGAAGAAGGCGACCCTCGCGGGCGCCTCGCCGTAGCCCGAGTCGGCGATGCGCAGGTACCAGACGGCGTCCCAGCGCGCCAGCGGTGAGAGGACGACGTCGCCGGCCCCGCCGAGCGGATGAGTCAGGGCGGGCTCATCGAAGGCGGCGGCGTTGCGCTCGGCCAGCCCGCCCTGGGCGGGGCCGAACGAGAGCGCCGCGAGCACGGCGACCAGCGCGATCCCCGCGCGCGTGGCCCAGAACGGCGCCCAGGCGGCGCGCAGCGCCTCGGGCGCCCGCGTGACGAACGGGCGGACGCCGGCCAGCACGCGCGAGTTAGCCTGGTACGCCATGACGGGGGGCGATTTCAGCATGGCCGCATCGTTCGTGGCCGAGAACCGCGACACGCTGACCGCCATAGGCACGATCGTGCTCGCGCTGATCGCCGCCTATCTGGTGGACAGGGCGCTCAAGCGAAGGGCGGAAGGCCTCGCGACCGCGGTTGCCGGTGGCGAGCTCTCGCCCACCGCCGTCACGCGCGTGAGATTGGTGCGCCGCCTGATCTTCGTGGCGATCCTGCTGTTCGGGGTGGCGCTGGCGCTGGCGCAGTTCCCGTCGGTCAAGCGGCTCGCCACCGGCCTGCTCGCCTCGTCGGCGGTGCTCGGCTTGGTGGTGGGATTCGCGGCGCGGCAGACGCTGGCGAACGCGATCGCGGGGATCCTGCTGGCGATCACGCAACCCATCCGCATCGGCGACCTCGTGACCTTCGAGGAGGAGACCGGCGAGGTAGAGGACATGCAGCTCAGCTACACCTACATCCGACTCGACGACGGCCGCCGGCTGATCGTGCCCAACGAGCGCCTGGCCCAGAGCTCGATCTTCAACCACACGGTCGTCGACCCGCGGGTGAAGGTGGAGGTGTCGGTGTGGCTTCCGCCCGACGCGGACCTCGACAAGGCCATCGAGCTGGCCGAGCAGGAGGGCGTAGAGGCAGCCGTGGCCGAGGTGGACAAGGAGGGCGTGCGCCTTAGCGCGAATACCTGGGCAGAGCGCGCCTCCGAGCGCGGCCCGGCGGCCGCGAGACTGCGCCGGGCGTGGCTGCGCCGGCTGCGCGAGCACGGACTATCCTCAACCGAGGCTCCCTGACGCCCTCCGCCCGCCGCCGTACCTGATGACACATCGCCAGCGACAGCTCAGGAAGCGCAGAAACGGGGCGGCGCGCAACAAGGCTCTCCTCGGACTGATCGTCATCGCGATCGCGCTCGGCGTCGGGCTGCTGTCGGTCGCCGGCTACGTGCTGGCGGTGACAGCCACCGCGCCCGCGCTCAGCGAGCTCAAGCCGATCGACAAGGGCGAGAGCTCGGTGATCTTCGCGGCCGACGGGACGCGGCTCGGATACGTCCAGTCGGACGAGATCCGCACCCGCATCCCGTGGAAGGACATGCCGGTGGCGATGCGCCAGGCCACGGTCGCGATCGAGGACGAGCGCTTCTACCAGCACGAGGGAGTCGACTACGGGGCGATCGTCCGCGCCGGGATCCGCAACATCGAGTCGGGGCGTACCGTCGAGGGCGGCTCCACGATCACCCAGCAGCTCGTGCGCGCGCTCTACATCGAGGACCCAAAGCGCGACTTCTCCCGCAAGATCCGGGAGGCGAAGCTCGCGTCCGAGCTGGAGGAGCAGCGCTCGAAGCGCTGGATCCTCCACAACTACCTGAACTCGGTCCCGTTCGGCACGGTCGGCGGCCGGACCGCGGTCGGGATCGAGGCGGCGGCCTCGACGTTCTTCGCCAAGCACGCGCGCGACCTGACGCTGCCCGAGGCCGCCCTGCTGGCCGGCCTGCCGCAGGCCCCCTCGCGCTACAACCCGTTCCGCAATCCGGCCGTCGCGCTCGAGCGCCGCAACGACGTCATCCGCCAGATGGCCGAGAACGGGATGATCACGCAGGCCGAGGCCCAGGAGGCCTCGCAGGCCCCGCTCGAGCTCCGCCGCGGCACGCGCTACACGACCCGCCGCGAGCCGTACTTCTTCGACTACGTCCAGGAGAAGCTGATCGAGCACTACGGCGTGGGCGTCTACCGCCGCGGCGGACTGAAGGTCTACACGACGATCGAGCCCGACCTCCAGGAGGCCGCGCGGGCTTCGATCCTGGCGCAGCTGCCCAACCCCTGGGACCCCACCGCCGCGATCGTCTCGATCGATCCCTCGAACGGCTACATCCGGGCAATGGCGTCGAGCGGCACCTACAAGGACCGCACCTTCAACCTCGCGGCGCAGGGGCACCGCCAGCCGGGGTCGGCGATGAAGACGTTCGTGCTGACCGCGGCCGTCCGCAACGGCGTGGACCCCAACAGCACCTCCTACACGTCCAAGCCGCTCAACCTCAACACCGACTACGGGCCCTGGGAGGTCAAGACCTACGGGAACACCTACGGCGGCACCATGACCCTCCATCGAGCCACGCTGTCCTCGGACAACACCGTCTACGCGCAGCTCATCCTCGACCTGGGGCCGAAGGAGGTCTGCGAGACGGCGAAGCTGATGGGCATCACCACCAAGCTCGACTGCCTCCCGGCGGAGGGGCTCGGCGGCCTGCGGCTGGGCGTCTCACCGCTCGAGATGGCGAACGCGTACGCCACGCTGGCCTCGGGTGGGATGCGAAACCAGGCCAAGGCGATCAAGAGGGTGGTCTTCCCCGACGGCAAGTCGGACGATCTGGGCAAGCCCAAGCGCAAGCGGGTGTTCCCGGACGGCGTGGCGGCGGAGGTAACGGAGATCCTGAAGGCGAACGTCGACGGGGGCACCGGCACCAACGCGAACTTCGGCTGCGCCGACATCGCCGGCAAGACCGGTACGACCGACAACCACAACGACGCCTGGTTCGTGGGGTACACCCCGAAGCTGTCGACCTCCGTCTGGATGGGCCATCCCAATGCGCTCGTGCCGATGCCCGGCATGCAGGGGGGCAGCACGCCGGCGGTCATCTGGGGCAACTACATGGGGATCGCCATCGGCGACGACTGCGAGACCTTCCCGCCGCCGAAGGACCCGGCCGACTTCAGCCCCTTCTACGGCGAGTACTCGAGCACCGGCGGCTCATCGTCGTACAGCTACGACGACCGCGACGGCTACTCGAGCACTCCCTACACCGCGCCGAGCGACGGCACCTCCGACGGGACCACGGGCGGTTACGACCCGCGCCTGTACGAGTCGCCTCCCCAGGAAGCCCCCGCGCCCGCTCCGCCACCGGGTGGAGGCGGAGGCGGTGGTGGCGGCGAAGCCGAGGGCTCGCCAGGCGGCGGCACGCCCGGCGACGACTAGCCGCCTTGGCGGCCGAGCTTCGCCTGATCGCGGCTATCGAGCAGGCCGTGGCGGCCCGCGGCGAGCGCGTCGTGCGCTTCACCGGCGATGACGCGGCCGTTGTGCGCTCCCGCCCGTTCGCGGTCACGAGCATCGACACGATCGTCGAGGGGGTCCACTTCGAGCTGACGACCCACTCGCCCGAGGACGTGGGCTGGAAGGCGCTCGGCTCGGCTCTCTCGGACCTGGCGGCGATGGGCGCAGACGCGGGCGAGGCGTTCGTCTCGGTGACCCTCCCCGACGGCTTCGGGGAGGACCGGGCGCTGGAGCTGGTCCGCGGAATGGAGGAGCTGGCGGGGCGGACCGGCACCACCATCGCCGGCGGCGACGTGACGGTCGGGGCCGAGCTGACGGTCACGGTGGCCGTCACCGGCTGGGCCGACGAGGACGACGCGCTGGTGGGCCGCGACGGAGCACGGCCTGGTGACCTGGTGGGGGTGACCGGCGACCTGGGCGCCTCTGCCGCCGGCCTACTGGTCCTTCGAGGCACCGACGGCGGCGCCCACGGCGAGGATCTCGTTCGCCGCCATCGCCGTCCGGAGCCCCGCCTCGCCGCGGGCCGGGGCCTGGCCGCCGCGGGGGTCACGGCGATGATCGACGTGAGCGACGGGGTAGCCACCGACGCCGGCCACGTGGCGGACCGGAGCGGAGTCGAGTTGCGGGTGCGGCTGGTGGAGCTGCCCGTGGCGCCGGGGGTCGAGGAGGTCGCCCGCGCCGCGGGCCGCGATCCGCTGGCGCTGGCCGCAACTGGCGGCGACGACTACGAGCTGCTCGTCACGGCGCCCCCGGAGCGCCGCGAGGCGGCCGAGTCAGCCGCGGCCGCCGCTGGCACTTCGCTGGGCTGGGTAGGGGAGGTGCTGGACGGCTCGGGGCTGGTCCTCCTCGATCGCGACGGCCGGCCCGTTTCCGGCCTGAAGGGCTTCGAGCACGCGTGAGGAGCGGGGTTGGTCGACTTTCCACACGTATACCGGCCATAAGTCGACCAACCCCTTCCGGAGCGCCGAAACCCGCGACCGGACCGCAGCCCTACCCGGCCGCCGTTGGCCTGACCCGGGCCTAGCGCCGCAGAGCAGACTGCGTTCCGCCCAACGCACCCGGTCCCGCGTGGGCGCCCGGGCCGAACACCGTCGGCCGCTCCTCCTCCGCGGGCGGCTCGGGGTCGGGCGCCGCGCGGACTATCGCCACCGTCGCCGCCAGGCAGCCCAGGCCGATGCAGCCGAGCAGGGCAAGCGGCAGGTCGACCGCTCCGCCTGAGACGAGCAGGAGCAGGTACCAGGCGCCGGTGATCGGGTCGATCCGCAGCGCTATCAGGTAGTAGAGCGCGACGAGCGCGAGCGGGAGCAGGCCCGCCGCGACCATGGCGGCCCGCGCCCGCCGTGGGGGGCGCGGATCGACCAGCGTCGCGAGCATCCAGAGGTGCGCGGCAGGCACGACCAGCAGCGCCGCGTAGGGGTTCACGAGCCACAGCAGCAAGGCGGTCCCGGCCGCGACCAGGGCCAGCGCGCTCGCTGCACCCGGCTCTGACGGGTCGCCGAGGTCGCCGGAGCGCCGCGACAGGGCACGCGCGGCCATGAAGGCCAGCGCCGCCGCGGCCCCGACGCCGAGCAGCACCCCCGCGGCCGCGCTGTCGAGCGGGTTGTCGGACGGCGCCACGGGATTCGGCGGGGGGTCCGGGGTGGCACCGGCAAGCGCCAGCAGGCCGGCGGCCGCCAGGGCCGCGATGAATGGTGCGATCCAGGTGGCCAGCCAGCGAAGCCAGGGGCCGACCGGCACGTGGCGGCGCCGGGCCCGGGCGAACGCATCGACCGAGGTGATGATGACCGGGAGCAGGAACGTGATCGCGAGCAGCTGGATCACCCAGCCCGGCATCACCTGGCTGACGGCGGTCACGTAGCTGTCGGGGCCGCGCGCCGGGCGGGCTCCCTCGTCGAGTGCGGTGACCGACCGCAGGGTGGCCCGCCCGAGGCCGCCGAGCACGTCCTGGTCGAGCGGGCCGCCGCGCGGCAGCTCGCCGCTCCCCGAGATCCGAACCGAGTCGAAGCCCCGCTCCAGGAAGACGCTCTGGGCCCCGATACCGAGTGGGAAGGACATCCTGAACAGCTGCCCCATCCAGCTGGTGGCGCCGGCATCCTCCTCGAGCTCCTCCCGGATCGAGTCGGCCACGGTGCGCTGCAGGCCGATCCCGGCCCGGCCGGTGTCGTTCGACCAGGCGACCACGAACGACCCGCGGCGCTCGGGCGAACCGAGGTTGGACACCACGAGAACGCCCTGGACGAAGCCCGGGTCCCCAAGCCGTTCGGCCAGGCGCTCCGCCCCGACCTCACCCAGCGTCGAGCCGTCGACCGAGGCGAGCAGAAGGGTCCGCTCGGTGGGACGGCCCTCGAACGCCCGCGCCAACTCGAGCAGGGCCGCGGTGTCGGCCGCGCTCCCGCTCACGTCCGGCACCCCCCGCGCGTCGCGGGCCGCGACCACCGCCAGCTGGCTGCGCGAGCGCCCGGCGCGGCGCCCGATCACGTTGACCAGCTGCCGACCGGCGTGCGCGAAGCGGTCGCTCTCGACCGAGAAGCCGCGGCGCCTCAGCGCATCGGCCACGAATGCGCTCGCCGCGCGGTTCCCCGGCCGCCCGGCGCGACGGTCCGGGAAGCGGCGTGCGAGCGCGGCGGCGCTGCCCGCCGCCAGCTCGCCCTCGAAGAGGACGTCGGCCGCCAGGCCTTGCGCCAGCGGACCCGGCCGGCTCTCGAGCGAGAACATGGCCAACACCACCGCCAGAAGGGCCGGCACGAAGGCGGCCCTGTACACGCGCGGCTCGATCACGCCCCCTGATTCACCACCGTCGCAACCTACAATTTCGATGGTGGCGGGCTCGGCACCGCGGATCCTCCTCGTCGACGACGAGCAGGCGGTTCAGAAACTGCTGACCTTCCCCTTGCGTAAGGAGGGCTACGAGGTCGTCGGCGCCCTCGACGGGCGGGAGGCGCTCGACCGCCTCGACGACGGCAACTTCGACCTCGTCGTGCTCGACGTGATGCTGCCGAAGCTCGACGGCTTCGACGTCTGCCGCGAGATCCGCAGCCGCAGCACGGTGCCGATCATCATGCTCACCGCGAAGACCGAGGAGATCGACAAGGTCCTCGGCCTCGAGCTCGGCGCCGACGACTACATCACCAAGCCCTTCTCGGTCCGCGAGTTCCGCAGCCGGGTGAAGGCGGTTCTGCGGCGGGCTGAGCTCTCGCGCGGCGATGAGCCGGTCGAGGAGCCGATCGAGCGCGGCGACCTCCGGATCGAGTTCGACAAGCGCCACGTCCAGGTGCGAGGGAAGTCGGTGCGCCTCACATACGTCGAGTTCGAGATCCTCGCCGCGCTGATCAGGCATCCAGGGCGCGTGTTCAGCCGCACCACGCTGCTCGAGCGCGTCTGGGGGGACTCCGCCTACCGCGACCCGCGCACAGTCGACGTGCACATCCGGCACCTGCGGGAGAAGCTCGAGCTCGATCCCAAGCATCCCGAGCTGATCTTCACAGTACGAGGGGTCGGCTACCGCTTCCGCGAGCGATGACGCCCCGCTTCCGCTCGCTGCGCAACAAGCTGGCCCTGCTGTTCTTCGCGATCACCGCGGCCGCCTTCGCGCTGATCTACTTCATCGTCGTCCCCGAGCTCGAGCAGAACCTCGAGCAGGAGCAGATGTCCGACCTGAGGCGCGTGGCGCGGGGAGCCGAGCCCACGCTCGAGACGCTGATCGGCCGCGGGGACATACGCCCCGCGGACGTAGACGGACGGGTGCGCGCGGCGGCTGACGCCGCGGAGGCGCGCCTCACCCTGCTGTCGGTACAACGCTCGGAGGACGGGACGACGCGCTTCTATCCCCTGAGCGACTCCCGCCAGCAGCGCACCGTTCCGCGCAACGCCGGTTTGGTCAGGCGGGCCGCTCGGGAGGGGCGCTCCGTGTCTGGTTTCCAGACCTTCCAGGGCGAGCGTCTGGGGCAGATCGCCCAGCCGCTCCAGTACGGCGGTGAGATCGTGTGGGTCGCGCTCTACTCCCGCAGCTTCGCCGACGTCGCGGCGACCGTGTCGTTCGTGAGGGACCGGGTGCTGGCGGCGTCGGCCGCCGCCCTGCTGCTGGCGCTCGTCGGCGGGTATCTCGTGGCCCAGGCCCTCTCCCGCCGGGTGAGGCAGCTCGACCGCGGGGCGCGCGCCGTGGCCGAGGGGCGCTTCACGCGCCCGCTGCCGATCACCTCGGCCGACGAGCTCGGCCAGCTGACGCGCACGTTCAACGAGATGCAGTCGCAGCTGCTCCAGGTGGACGTGGCCCGCAAGGAGTTCGTCGCGACCGCCTCGCACGAGCTTCGAACGCCGATCTTCTCCCTGGCGGGCTTCGTCGAGCTGCTCCAGCACGAGGAACTCGACGAGGCGACGCGGCAGGAGTTCCTCGAGACCATGCGCGAGCAGGTGGCGCGCCTGCAGAAGCTGTCGGTGGACCTGCTCGACCTGTCCCGGCTCGACGCAGGCTCGGTCGAGCTGCGGCACGAGGCGGTGGACCTCTCAGAGCTTGCCCGCTCGGTGGTGGGCGAGTTCACACCGGCCCTCACCGAGCACGACACGAAGCTCGAGGTGCGGGTCCCGGAGGACGGCCTCGAGGCCCGCTGCGACCCCGAACGGGTGGCCCAGATCATGCGTATCCTGCTCGACAACGCCCTCCGCCACACGCCGCAGGGCACGCACGTCACCGTGAGCGCGAACCGCGACAACGGGGCCGCCGAGCTCACGGTGGCCGACACCGGCCCGGGCCTCTCGGACGGCACCGGCGGCAAGGTGTTCGAGCGCTTCTACACGGGCGACGCGGCGCGCGGGGCGGGCCTCGGCCTGGCCATCGCCCGCGAGCTGGCCGAGCGCATGGACGGGCGCATCACGCTCTCGTCCCGGCCCGGCAGCACCACCTTCACCCTCCAGCTCCCGGTCGACGACGGGGCCGGCGCGTGAGGCGCCTCTCCCTCTTCCTGGCGCTCGCCGCGCTCTCGGCGGCGGGCTGCAACGGCGAGGAGGAAGAGGGCTCGCAGGGCGCCCAGAAGGTCGAGACCACCCGGGTCCAGGTGGTCGAGGGCCTCGGCGAGCGCGGAGGCTTCCAGGCCGGCGAGATCTACCGCCGCCTGGCCCCGGGCGTCGTGACCGTTATCTCGCTGTTCGAGAACGGGCCGTCGCTCCTCGGCCAAGAGGACGGGGAGGGCGGCCAGGGGTCGGGGTTCGTGCTCGACGGCGAGGGCTACGTGGCCACGAACGCCCATGTGGT
>DATACN010000344.1:0-8533 GCA_036258995.1 Thermoleophilaceae bacterium
ACCACGGCGTCCGTGAGGTAGCCGTAGAGGTTCAGGTAGGTGAACGTGCGCATGGCCTCCTTGACGACCATGCGGTCGGGGTTCATCACCAGCCGGATCGAGGTTCGCGAGCGGTCGCGCAGGATGCCGTTCATCGCCACGAGGTTCCGCACGAGCCGCTCGACGTCGTCGAAGACGTCGCCGCCGGGCAGCGGCACGTCGAACATGCTCCGGGCGAGAGGCCCCGCGGCGGTGACCAGGCGCCGCTCCCACGGGAAGACCTTCTCGAGCCACCACTTGGCCACGTCGGGGAACGAGAGCAGGCGGAGCGTCTCGCCCGTGGGCGCGCAGTCCACGATCACGCAGTCGAACTCGTCGGCCTCGTAGTGGCGCTTGATCTGAAGCAACGAGAAGAGCTCGTCCATGCCCGGGGGCACCGTCAGCTCCTCTGCGCTGATGGTGTCGACGCCGCGGTCCGCGAGCAGCTCGCCGAGCCAGGTCTGGACCGCGTCCCAGTGCCGCTCCATCTCCTCCTGCGCCTGCACCTCCTGGCCGAAGAGGTTCGTCCCACAGGGCGTGGGATCCCCGGCGAGCTCGACCTCGAGCGAGTCGGACAGGCTGTGGGCCGGGTCGGTCGACAGCACGACCGTGCGCAGCCCGGCGGCGGCGCAGCGGCGGGCGGTGGCCGCGGCGACGCTGGTCTTGCCAACGCCGCCCTTGCCCGTGTAGAGGATGGTCCGGGGCGCCATCGGGCCATCCTAGAGCGGTGCCCTGGGGCTAGCCGCCCTGGTAGCGGCGGTAGCGCGCCGCGAGCGTGCAGTACACCTGGCCGAGCCGGCGGCTGCAGGCGCTCTGGAGCAGCTCGCGGAGCAGCTCGTGGTACTCGGCCGTGGAGCGAGCGCCGCGGTAGGAGTACAGCGACCAGCTGCCCGTGTCGCTGAACGGGATCTCACGGCGCAGCTCGGGCTCTGCCTGGTCGAAGAGGCGTCGCGCGTGGGCGTCGCCGGTCAGCTCGGCGAAGTCGTACAGGCCGATGACGGCCTGCACGAAGGCGTTGAAGATGTACAGGCGGGGGGCGAAGGAGTACTGGAGGTAGTGCGGCCCACCGCGGAAGCCGGCGGTTCGCACGCCGACGGGCGGTCCGGCGTCGAAGGCGCCGAGCGCCCGGCGGGCCAGCGTCACGTAGTCGGGCCGGCCCAGCAGGTCGGCGGCACGGGCCAGGGCCTGTATAGCGGTGGCCTCGGCCATGCCGCTGATCCACGGCGGCGCTCCGCCGCCGAAGTCGAACAGGTACTCCCAGGCGATGAAGCCGCGCGAGCGGCCCGCGGCCAGGCGACGCATCTCGTCGAGCAGCCGGGCCAGTCCGTCGCGGCGGCACGGGGCGCCCGTGTCCTTCACGCAGGCCCCGTGCATGTTGTTCGCCTTCTTGAACGTCGACAGCGGCTGGATCTGGAGGCCGCGACCGGGGTAGTACTGGAACAGGATCTCGCTGCCCCGGAAGGTCAGCTGGTCGCCGGAGCGGGGGTAGCGGAAGCGCGGCCAGTACTGGGTATTGCGCGCGAGCTGCAGGAACACGGCCGGGAGGCGGCTCGAGACGAGCCGCCGCCGCAGAGCGAGCCGCTCGACCGAGGCGACCAGGTAGGCGAGCTGGATCCGGCGCGCGCCACGCAGCCGGCGCAGCGTGGAGCGCGAGCGGGCATACGCCCGGCGCCAACGGTGATAGCGGGCGCGGGAGATCTTGCCCGCGCGAACCGCCCGCCGCAGCGCGGCCGAAACCGCGCGCCGGCCGGCAGCCGAGCTCGCCCTTGCCGAGATGCTCGCTGCCCGGGCCTTGGCCCCGCGCCCGGGGGGCCTGCCGAGACTCACCTCGGCGCGTGAAGGCACGAGCGGATCGTCGCGGCGAACCGCGCTGTGGCCGTCGACCACGATCACCTCGGCGGCCTCGGCACCGGGAGCGGCGGCGAGCGCCGCGACGAGGATCGCTGCGACGGCGAGCCTTCCTGCCTGAGAGAGCATCCTGGTCTGGAACCGAATCGGCCGGGATAAGTTGCGTTCGGGCGGAGAGGCGCCTAGTACGCTCCGCCGGGTGCCTCGACGCCTTCTACGTTCCCTCGCGGGTCTCCTGCTCCTGCCCGCGCTGCTGGTTCCGGCTGCCTGCGGAGGCGACGACGCCGAGGACGTGCAGGCCGTGCTCGACAAGGCGTTCAAGCAGGACATCCGGAGCGCCGACCTCAACGTCGACGCCCGCTTCCAGCTCGAGGGCTCGGGCTCGCTCGACCGTCCGCTGCACATCCAGGCGACCGGCCCGTTCCGCAGCAACGAGGACAAGCTCCCGTCGGTCGACCTGGAGCTGCGCATCGGCAGCGACGGTGGCGGCCAGACCGTCCAGACCGGCTTCCTCTCGACCGGCGACCGAGCCTTCGTGAAGTTCCAGGACGTGTACTACGAGCAGCCGGCCGAGCAGGTGCGCCAGGCGAACGAGTCGATCCGCCGCAACCAGGGGGAGCGCGGCTCGCTGCGGTCGCTGGGGCTCGACCCCCGCTCCTGGCTGGCAGAGGCCGACGAGCGCGGCGAGGAGCAGGTGGCCGGAACCGAGACCGTGCATGTTTCCGGCAGCCTCGACGTGAGGGCCTTCCTGCGCGACCTCAACGACTTCGTGAAGCGCTCGGGCGGCGCCATCGGCGGCGCCACCGGCCAGAACGTGCCGGCGCCGCTGAGCGACGAGGACATCGAGAAGACCGCCGACGCGGTCAGGAGCAACGCCTTCGACGTGTACGTGGGCAAGGACGACGACACGATCCGGCGGCTCTCAGGGCGCCTCGACTTCACGGTGCCGGAGGAGGACCGCGGCTCGCTCGGCCAGATCGAAGGCGGCTCGTTCGACATCTCGGTCGAGTTCGGCGACGTGAACGGCGACCAGAAGATCGAGGCGCCGGCGAGCGCCCGCCCGCTGTCGGACCTCACCCGCTCGCTCGGGGCGCTCGGCGGCACAGCGCCACGGCAGCAGCAGCCACCCTCGGGCGGGAGCGGCGGGGTGCAGCCGCCGCCGGTGAGCGGAACGCCCGACGCCGACGCCTTCAGGGAGTACGGCGAATGCCTCGAGCAGGCCGCGCCGGGCGACGCGGACGCGCTGCAACGCTGCAACGAGCTGCTGCAGCCGCGCTAGGCGGCTGCCGGCGCACCCGCGCGGCGCAGGTCACGCTCCGGGCTTATCCCGTAGCGGCGCGCGAGTTCGGCGTGCTCGGCGCTGAGCTCCCAGCGGTCCGGGCGCTCCTCGCCCGCGTGGTCCGGCGTGGCGCCCTTGAGCAGCATCGAGCCCCGGTTGTCGCCGATCTCGCGCAGGCGGTCGACCTCTTCCTCGGAGAGCACGACGTCCTCCGGCACGGCTGCCAGCTCCTCGCGCTTTCTCTCGATCGGCGTGGCCTCGGGACCGGGCTCCTGGATCAGCGTGGGCGCCACGCACGCCACGGCCTCGTGGGCGAGGTTCCACTGGCAGGCGAGCTGCAGCGGCGTCAGGCCGTGGGCCTCGGCCAGCGGGCGCATGCGGTCGAGCTTGGCGCGCCCGGCCTCGACCCAGCCCTCGGGGCGGAAGCCGCGGTGGTCTCCCTCCGGGAACGGGTGACCGGCAAGCACGTCGTCCCAGAACAGCCCGCCGTAGTCGACCACCCGGGTGATCACGCGGACCCGATGGCGGGAGCAGGCCGGCAGCGCCAGCTCGCCGGGCCAGGGCTCCATCGGACTGAGGATCAGCATCGCCCAGTCGATCAGCTCGCCGTAGCGCTCGAGGCAGGCGATGACGTCGAGCGTGAAGCCGTTGGCGGGCCCGGGCGCCAGGCCCAGCTGCGCTGCGAGGCCCTCGTCGCTCAGCTCGCGCAGCGCCTCCCAGACCTCGGGTAACTCGAACCCGCGCCGGTCGGGGTTGTGCAGCAGCAGCAGGTCGAAGCCGTCGACCCCGCACCGCTCGAGACTCCGCTCGACCGCCATGCGCAGGTAGTCCCGGTAGCCATCCGGGTCGCGGAGCGAGGGGTCCGTGAAGCGCGGATAGCCGCCCGCGCCGCGGCGCTCGCCGGCGTAGAAGTCATGGCCGACGGCCCCGACCAGCGAATAGCCGTCCCGCGGGACTCCGGCCAGCGCCCGGCCGAGCAGCGAGTCGGCCTCCCCGGCGCCGTAGGCGTCGGCGGTGATGACCGTGGCGATCCCGTCGGGGTGCAGGAGCGCGGCCAGGCGCTCGTCGTCGACCGCCTCGCCGAAGCGCATGAAGCGGCCGCCGCCCCAGGTGCCTACGGCGGTGTGCGTCGGAGCCGCCATGTCCACAGGGTACGGTCCAGGCGATGGCCTTCGCCGACATCGCCCCCTGGGCCGCGCTGATCGTCGCGCTGCTCGTCCTGCTGTGGCTGGACCTTCACTTCTTCGCGCGCGGGCGGGAGCCGAGCTTCCGCGAGGCCGCGATCTGGTCGATCGGCTGGCTGGTGCTGAGCCTGGCCGTGACGCTGGTGGTGCTCGCCTTCCGCGACGGCGAGGACGCCGTGCTCTACACGACCGTGTACCTGATCGAGCGCTCGCTGTCGCTCGACAACCTCTTCGTCTTCCTGATCCTCTTCACGTACTTCGGCGTGCCATACGACCGCCGGCCGCGGCTCCTCTACTGGGGCATCGTCGGCGCGCTGGTGCTCCGCGGCCTGTTCATCCTCGGCGGCACCGCGCTGCTCGAGCAGTTCCACTTCCTGATCTACGTGCTCGGGGTCGCGCTCCTCGTATTGGCGTGGCGTGTCGGGCGTGGGGTGGAGAGCAACGTCGATCCCGACCGCAACCTGATGGTCCGGCTGGTCCGCCGCATCTATCCGGTCACCGGCGAGTTCCACGGCCACCACTGGTTCGTGCATCGCGAGGGCCGGCGCTGGGCCACGCCGCTGTTCCTCTGCCTGGCGGCGATCATCTTCGCCGACATCGCCTTCGCGATCGACTCGATCCCGGCCGCGTTCGCGATCACCCGCGATCCGCTGCTGATCTGGATGGGCAACGTGTTCGCGCTGCTCGGCATGCGAGCCCTGTTCGTGCTGGTCGAGAGCCTGATCGCCCGCTTCCGCTACCTCGACGAGACGATCGCGATAGTGCTCGCCCTCGTCGCGATCAAGCTGCTGATCGAGGACCTCGTGAAGATCGGCCCGGTCACGAGCTTCGTGGTGGTGGCGGTGGCCTTCGCGGTGGGCATCATCGCTTCGATCTGGGCCGACCGCCGCGACCCCGACGCCGAGCGGAAGCGCGAGGAGCGAATGGCGGCGCTGCGCGAGGGCGGCACGGAGGCCGAGCCCGAGGAGGCCGCGCAGGATCAGGAGCGCGAGGACCGCATGCGCGCCAGCTCTCGCTGAAGCTTCGTCAGCCGGTCGTCCCACTCGGCTCCGACCGTCGTCATCCAGGCCATCGCCTCGGACATCGGCTCCGGGGTGGGACGGAAGCGGACCTCGCGACCCTTGCGGCGGCTCGAGACGAGGCCGGCTCCCGCAAGCGCGCCGAGGTGCTTGACCACCGCCTGTCGGCTGACCGGAAGGTCGCGCGCCAGCTCGGTCGCACTGGCCTCGCCGCGGTCGTCCAGCAGCGAGAGCAGTCGCCGGCGGGTGGGGTCCGATAGCGCGCCGAAGACGGCGTCGGCCGACATCAGGCCGTCGCCAGAGCCTGCGGCCCGCGGATGCCGATCGCCGCGCCGAGGTCGCTGCCGTAGGCGTCGAGGACCGCGAGCGGGCGCGACTCGACCACGCGAACGCGCGTGCCCTCGCCGGCCTCCTCCAGCGTGATCTCCACGCGGCTGCCCTCGTCGCCCGGCTCGCTCCACCAGAACACGAGCCGCGAGGGCGGGTCGGCCTCCTCCACGAAGCCGCGGCGCTCGCGGCCCTCGTCGCGCGCGCTCACCTCGCCGTCGGGGCGAGGGTCGATCCGCACGTCCTCGCCCAGCCAGTCGGTTTCCACCACCGCACGCCAGGCCTCCTCCGGAGTGCCCGCCACCACCGTCTCGCGCTCCACCTCGTGCATCGAAAGCAGCTCCTTTTTGTGCAACCAAATGGTTGCGCTATGCTAGCGCACCATGCAGATCGGAAGCGCATCCACCTCGCTCGTCCCGATGGTCCTCGAGCAGACCGCCCGCGGCGAGCGCTCCTACGACATCTACTCGCGGCTGCTGAACGAGCGGATCGTGTTCATCGGTCAGCCCATCGACGACGACCTGGCCAACCTGGTGGTCGCCCAGCTGCTCCACCTGGAGTCCGAGGACCCGGACAAGGACGTGCACGTGTACGTGAACTCTCCGGGCGGCTCGCTTCACGCCGGCCTCGCGATCTACGACACGATGCAGTACGTCAAGCCCGACGTGGAGACCATCTGTTACGGCATGGCAATGTCGGCGGGCTCATTGATCCTCGCCGGCGGCAGCGAGGGCAAGCGCTTGGCCCTCCCAAACGCCCGGATTCTCATCCACCAGCCCACCTCCGGCTTCCAGGGCCAGTCGAGCGACATCGAGATCCACGCCAAGGAGATCCTCGAACTACGGCGCCGCCTGGAGGAGATCTACGCCCGCCACACCGGCCAACCGATCGAGACGATCCACGACGACGCCGAGCGCGACCGGTTCTTCTCGGCCGAAGAGGCCGTCGAGTACGGCCTGATCGACCGCGTGATCGAGGAGCACGAGCTGCGCCGGCAAGTGGCCGGCTTCGCCGGGGCCGGGGCTCAGGCGAAGTAGAAGACCAGCCCGAGCACCGCGTACAGAGCCAGTAGCTGCACGCCCTCGAACCAGTTCGACTCGCCCTCCTGGGTCACCAGGTTCGCGATCAGCACCGCGAACAGGAGCGCGCCGAGCTCGTAGCCGTTGAAGACGAGCGCCATCGGGTCGGGGCCGACCACGAACGAGGCCAGCACTAGCACCGGCGCCACGAACAGGGCGATCTGGGCGCTCGAACCGACGGCGATGTTCACCGCCAGGTCCATCTTGTCCTTCGCGGCCACCAGCACCGCCACCCAGTGCTCGGCGGCATTGCCGACGATGGCGACGATGAAGACGCCGACGAAGAACTCCGACAGTCCGATGTCCTTGGAGGCGTCGGAGATCGAGCCGACCAAGATCTCACTCATGAGACCGACCAGCACGGCCGAGACCGCCAGGAAGATCGCGGCCCGCTTGACCGACCAGTGCGCGTGCTCCTCTTCCTCCTGCTCCGCGCCGTAGGGGTTGAAGACGGCCCGGTGCGTCTTGAGCGAGAAGTACAGGCCGGCGGCGTAGCTGATCAGCAGGATGATCGCCACGCCGAGCGAGAGCTTCTCGAGGTTGGAGCCGAAGTCCACCCGCTCCTCGCCCACGCCCGGCAGGCTGCCGCCGTGGATGAGCTGGAACAGGGCCGGGAAGATCAGCGCGGCGAGGGCGAGCATGAGCATCGCCGACTGCGCCGTGGCGGCGGTCTGGCTGAACGTTTGCTTGTCGCGGGGAATGCCGCCCACGAGCATCGCCGCGCCCAGCACCAGCAGGATGTTGCCGATCACCGAGCCCACGATCGAGGCTTTCACGACCTCTTGGAGCCCTTCGAGCAGGGCGAAAAAGGCGATGATCAGCTCGGGCGCGTTGCCGAAGGTCACGTTCAGGAAACCGCCGATGCCGGGGCCGGTCTTTGCGGCGATCGCCTCGGTCGCCTCGCCCATCACCGCGGCGCACGGGATCACGCCCAGGGCGGCCGCCCCGAAGACGAGCACCGGCGATGCGTGTGCGAGCTCGAGGCCCACGGCGGCGGGGATGAAGACGCCTAGGTAGTGGACGGGCCGCACGAGGCAGGTAAGCCTATGGGCTCAGGGGGGTACCCTCGTACCGAGGGAGTTGATCGACCACGTCAACAACCTGAAGTTGCAGCATCTGGTCGAGCTCTCCAAGCTGGGCGACGGCTGCGCAGATCTGGAGCGGCGGATAGAGGCCTGGCTGTCGGAGCACGACGTGGTCTTCGGCGGCGCGCCGATCCCGTTCGTGCTCATGCCGCACTTCATCTCTCCCGGGCAGCTTCGGCGGGTGCGCCGCGCGGTGGCCTGCCTGTCGGCGGTTCTCGACCGATTCTGCGACGCGTATCCGGACGACGCCCGGCTGCGCGAGGAGCTCGCGCTGCCCCCGGCCGAGGACGCGCTCGTCCGGCTCGATCCCGGCTACTCGCGCCCGCTTCGCATCTGCCGTCTCGACGCCTTCCTCCAGGGCTACGACGTGAGGTTCCTCGAGTTCAACGCCGACTCGCCGGCGGGCATCGGCTATACCGACGTGCTGCACGAAGGGCTCGAGCAGGCCATCCGCCTGCCGCGGGTGAACGCCGAGTTCGAGACCGCCTACACGCCAATGCTCCCCGTGCTGGTGGAGACCTTGCTCGACGCCTATCGCGAGCTGCGCTCGACCCGCGGCGACCTGCCGGAGTCGCCGCGGATGGCCCTCGTCGACGTCGACACCAGCCCGTCGATGCCCGAGTTCCGGATCGTCTGCGAGGCCGCGCGCCGGGCCGGGCTCGAGGCCTTGCACGGCACCATCGACGAGCTGTCC